>NZ_VOHO01000004.1:0-155628 GCF_007859175.1 Streptococcus sp. sy010
TTATTAACAGGTTATTCTCATAACCCGCACTTGGTTCGTCTTATTCAGTTCTCAAAGGTCTTAACGTCACCTCTCAGGCGACAACTATTACATTCTATCAAACTATACATCCCCTGTCAACTACTTTTACAAAAAAAATTAAGTTTTTTTTAAAAAGTTTTTGATGCCTTAAATTCTAGCATCATAATGATAAAAACTCTTAGAATATCTAAGAGTTTTTGGACTATTTATTCAAACTAGAATGTTTATAACCATAAAAAGCATAAATCAAGACACCGACTAAAGTCGTGATGAAAAAAACTTTCCAAGTATCAGCATCCATTTGACCAATCATAAACAGACAGATTAATAAAGATAGAATAGAAACCACTGGTGCTGCAGGAACACCAAATTCTCCATTTTTAGGAGCTCCTTTTTCTTTTCTCAGTTTCATTAACCCAATTGGTAACATAGCCATACACATTAGCGTCACTAGACTGGTTAAGTTAGCCAAAAGATTTAATGGGAAGAAGCCAGCCATCAATGCTGCAATAAAACCTGATAAAATAGTGGCATTAGCTGGGACTTGACTTTTTTCACTAACATTACTAAATGATTTTGGTAAAAGCCCATCTTGACTAAGAGAAAAAAGTAAACGTGTCAGAGCAAATAAAAGTGAAATACAAACTGTAATTAAGGTAAGAATCGCAACAGTTGCAACATAATTTGCTGCCCATCCCATACCAACTTGACGAAGAGCAAAAGCGACTGCATCACCAACATTTAATTGAGTATAGTTGACCAAACCTGATAAAATAAGAGTTACTGTAGCATAGATGACTGCAACACTAGCAACCGCAATCGCAATGGCTCTAGGCATATTTTTTTGTGGATCCTTAGTTTCATCAATAGCCATGGGCATAGCTTCAAAACCTAAAAAGGCATAAAACATAGCTGCTGCACCAACCATAATACCAGTTTCTCCACCAACCAATTGACCAAAGCCAAAAGGAGCAAAATTAGACCAGTTTTCAGGGTTGATTTTGAAAATACCTACTCCAATAAATAAAGCTAATGCTGAAAACTTCAAGACAACTAAAATATTGTTAAAACGCAAAGATTTTCTTGAATCAAGTAAAACAAGACCTGTGATTAAAACAACAACCAAAAGAGCTGCCAAGTCAACATATTGACCTTCGGCTGGATTTACCCCACTAAGAGCAGTTGGTAAATTGATGCCAACTTCTGATAAAAGGCCTTTTAGATAACTTCCCCAACCTGACGATACACCTGCTACAGCCGTTAGGAATTCGATACCAACAAACCAAGCAGCCATCCAAGCAGGAAATTCACCTAAAGTTGCATAAATATAACTATAAGCACCACCACCTTGTGGCACACGTGAAGCAAATTCTGCATAAATGAACGCGGACAAACCTACAGCAATAGCCGCAATCAAAATAGAAATAATGAGTGCAGGACCTGAAGTAGCGATAGCTGCTCCTGAACGAGTAAAGATACCAGTACCAACCATGGTTCCAATACCTAATAAAATCAAACTACCTAGGCTCAAGTGACGTTGTAAACTACTTGGCTTGCTATCACTTGATTTTATCCTAAAAATAGACATATAAGCCTCCTTTTTTTGAAAAATTATCTTATTTTATCATGAAAAATATAGCTTTGTAAATAGAAAAAACTGAGAAAATTCTCAGTTTTTTTCAGTAAAATACAATTAATCTGTTTCAGTCATTTGTTGTTTAACTTCATCATAAGATAAAGCATGTGGCACTTCATCATCTTTATTTTCTAAATCTGGCATTTTACCTGTTTCATAAAGTGACTTAATTTGTGCAGCATCCAAAGTTTCATATTTAAGTAAAGCTTCAGCAATCAATTGATGTGTTTCACGATTATTATTGATAATATCAGCAGCTTTTTGTCTTGCTTCATTGAGCAAGTCACGAACTTCTTCATCAATCAATAAAGCAGTAGCTTGAGAATATGTTTTTTCTGGACTTAATTGACCTGTTCTGATGGCATGACTACCTTCATACTGAACTGGACCAAGTTTTTCACTCATGCCATATTCTGTTACCATAGCACGCGCCATCTGGCTAGCTTGTTCAAAGTCATTTGAAGCACCTGTTGTTTGAACATTGAAAATAATTTCTTCTGCTACACGTCCACCCATAAGACCTGCTAATTGCTCTTTCATTTCTTCCTTAGATTGTAACATCTGATCTTCTTTTGGAAGAGAAATCATATAACCGCCTGCACGACCACGAGGAACAATAGTGACCTTATGAACATCACGCGCACTTGATAATACCAAGCCAACAATAGTATGACCTGCTTCATGATAAGCCACTAACTGACGTTCTTTTTCTGAAACTTTTTTATCTTTCTTAGATGGCCCTGCAATGACACGATCTTCTGCTTCATCAATATCACTAGCATCAATCTTAGATTTATTACGACGGGCAGCGACCAAAGCTGCTTCATTCAGCACATTTTCTAAGTCAGCACCAACAAATCCAGGAGTTTGTTCAGCAACTACTTTTAGGTCAACATCTTCAGCCAATGGTTTATTCTTAGCGTGAACGCGTAAAATAGCCTCACGTCCTTTAACATCTGGATAACCAACCAAAACTTTACGGTCAAAACGGCCTGGACGTAATAATGCCGAATCAAGAACATCACTACGATTGGTTGCTGCGATAACAATAATACTCTCATTGCCATCAAAACCATCCATTTCAATCAGGAGTTGGTTGAGTGTTTGCTCACGTTCATCGTTTCCTCCGCCGATACCTGTCCCACGACGACGACCGACTGCATCAATCTCATCAATGAAAATAATGGCTTTTTCAGCTTTTTTAGCATCTTCAAAAAGAGAACGAACACGACTAGCACCGACACCGACAAACATTTCTACAAAATCTGAACCAGAAATGCTAAAGAATGGCACACCAGCTTCTCCGGCTACTGCCTTGGCTAACAATGTTTTACCTGTTCCCGGAGGCCCTTCAAGAAGAATACCGGCTGGAATACGTGCACCTAAATCGCGATATTTTTTAGGATTGCGTAAGAAATCAACAACCTCTACTAATTCTTGTTTTTCTTCTTCAGCTCCTGCTACATCAGAAAAACGAACCTTGACATTGTCCTTACTTTGAGTTTTAGCTCGATTTCTTCCGAAAGCCATCGCACCGTTAGCACCACCACCTTGACGCATCATCATCATGAAGAAACCAACCATAACTAGAATGGGCAAATAACTAGCAATGATAGAAACCCAAGTTCCTGCTGAGCTTTCTTGTTTTACTGTAATCTCTGTACCAGCCGCCTTAGCTGCTGTTTCAATCGCTTGAACAGAAACTTCACTTGGCAGCACCAAAGAGGTAAATCGACTAACCTTACTTGTACTAGTCCCTAAAAAATTACTAGTCGTTTCAACCGTTTGGTCAGTTTTATACTGACCACTAATTTCAATCACTGCTCCACTTGGTTGATAACTTAGATTTTTGATTTCACCTGATTCAATTTTTTTAATCAAGGTCGAGTAATTAATCTGTTGAGTTTGAACTGAGCTACCTCGTAAATAATATTGTCCTGCTGTGATTAAAACAATCATCAATAGGATATAAACAAAGGCGTTTCTGACCAGTCCATTATTTTGATTATTTTTCATATATAAACTATCACAAACCTCTTCTATTTTTGGTTGTAAACTTCCTCTTTTAAGACACCGACATAAGGAAGATTACGATAATTTTCGGCATAGTCTAAGCCAAAACCGACGATAAATTCATTTGGAACATCATAACAGACATAATCAGCTTCAATTTCTACTTGACGACCTTCTGGTTTATCAAATAAAGTAACAATTTGAACTGATTTGGCTTGACGATATTTAAACATATCACGCAAATATTTTAGGGTGCGACCTGTATCAATAATATCTTCCACAAAAATAATGTCACGTCCCTCTACATTGGTATCGACATCTTTAAGAATTTTTACTTCGCCACTACTTGTTGTCCCACCATGATAGCTAGATACCACCATGAAATCTACTTCAATATGCGTATCAATGTGCTTCATCAATTCTGCCATAAAAGGAACTGAACCTTTCAAGATACCGACTAATAACGGATTCTTACCAGCATAATCTTTAGTCAATTGCTGACCAAGTTCCTTTGTTTTAGCAATAATATCTTCTTCTGTATAAAGTACTTTTTTTATATCTTGTTCTAACATCAGTCGCTATCATCCTCATTTCCTATCAATATGATACCCTCAATTATATCATGTTTGGTCAACTTCCTCAAATAAGTTTTATTTTTAGTCAAGACAAAGATGATTTGACCTTCTTGTTCCCCAATAATTGCTTGTTGACGTTCCATTGATGGAATTTTTTCATCAATAAACCAACGACGCAACTTCTTATGATAGTGGCCAAAATCAAGTTGATCACCTGCTTGGCGATAACGAAGTGTTATTGGACTTTTACTAATCAATGGAATTCCTGATTGACGAATAGGCGATAACCAGGTAAAACAACGACGACTAAAATGAACTTGATTCCCTTCTATCAAAATCTTTGACTCATCAAAAGATACTGATTCTTTTTTTACAATCTGAAAAGTTTTTTGATCTTTTATCAACTGATAATCAGCTTTTAAATCATAAGCATAATTTTTTGAATTGCTTAGGTGATAAAGTAGCTGATTAAATTGAGATTTTGACAATTCTAAATCTGGAAACTGGCTTAGATACTCTTGCAAAAGAAAGTATTGAACTGGTTCAGTTTGATCTTGAAAAACTGCACAATCTGTTATTTCCAAATCTGATGTCAACTCACGCAAGGCTTCTAGCAAACGATTGGTTTCATGTGAAACATTCAGCAATTGTTGACAAAATTTAGAATTTTCTTGACTCAAAAGTGGTAGATACTGGTGTCGGACACGATTTCTAAAATAAAGCGGAGAATCATTGGAAGCATCGTCAAAATGAAAAGGATTTGGTAAATCTGATTTACTAAAACTTAGAAATGGACGGATTAACTGACCATTCGCAAAATCCTGTACTTCCTTAATCCCAACTAAATGTCGTAAACGACTGCCTCTAATAAGACGCATGAAAATCGTTTCTGCTTGATCGTCTGCATGGTGAGCTGTGACTAAAGCTGTATAGCCTTCTTCTATCATAATTTTTTCAAAAAAACGATAGCGGTAATCACGCGCATTTGTTTCTGAAAAAACTCCTTGAAAAATTTGGGTATAGATAGGAAAATGATGTTCTTTTGCCCACTGTTTCAAGTAATTCTCTTCTTCTATACTCTCAGCACGTTGGTTATGATTGATGTGAGCAAGTCCTAGTTCAATCCCTAACTCTTCTTGATAACTATGTAAAAAGTGAAGTAAATTCATGGAATCTACCCCACCTGAAATGGCAATCAATACCTTTTTATGTTCCTTGAAAAACTGTTTTTCTTGAACATAGGTCAATATTTTTTCATACATCATTTTAATATCTCATAGACATCATTAGCAATGGTAGTAATGTCATCATAACTAGATTTATCAGTAAAAATCGAAAGAATAAAAGGAGAGTCTGCATAGACAAGAGCAACATCATGTTTGTAATCATAAGCATCGCCGATTTTATGAGCAACACGAGCTGAAATATCTTTGGAAATCCTTTGATTATCAAAATCTGTTTCCGATAAATAAGTTAAAATCTGACTATTTTGATAGTAAAGTTTCTCCATAATTTTTCCAGCCATTTTAGCAGACATTTGTTTGTCTGTCATGTTCCAAGAACCACCTGCTAAATTCTCGATAGCTGTTTGATAGGTCTTATCATACTGGTTAGCAACATAATAACCTAACAGATTACTGGCAACATTATCTGAATTTTGGGAAACATATCTGGTTAACTCGTCAATACTGTAATCCTTGTTGTCGGGAGTTAAACTCATCTTACTACTACCACTGACATCATAGGAGCCAGAAAATTGATTAACTTGTTCAATATAGGTTAACTTATCTGACAGAGCTAGAGAACCATTTGCTAATTGTTCTTCAACATAATAAAGAAGAGGTAATTTAGCAATACTAGCACTATACATACGCTGATCTGGATTGATACTAGCCGTAGCCTGAGTCGCTAGTTGCTTGACATAAATACCATAGTTAGATTTGTTATATTTTTGATTTAATAATTTTTGAACCTTATCTATTCTGGTATCAATTTCAGACAGGTCATCAGCTCTAACCCAGCCTTTATTTTCAATTTCTAAAAATACACCATGTTGTGTTCTTGCTCGGCTTATGACTGAAACTGGACTATAGGCTTCAATAGCTGTATCTTTCGAAGTTACTCCTAAAACATAGGGAGCAGTATAGACTGTTGGCTTTTCTTTTGTCCAATAGGTTTGCGTAAAGTTCTCATTGTCAAAGACCACATCATCAAAAATCAGCCACTTACTAGCGGGCAAATAACTACCGTCAGTCAATTCAAAAACAGGTATTGCCTGTTCATTAATGGTCAAACGTTTGATTGATAAGTTTTCATTTGGTTTAAGCCAACCTGCAGTCGTTTTCAACTGACTGTCAGTATAAGCGGGTGTTTCTTGAAAAAGATTAGGATTTTGTGGCACCTGTTCAAAATAACTATAGCGTGTGCCAACATCAGCAGAAAGTTGGTAACGCTGACCACTGGTCAAGAAGATACCCATCTCACCACTATCTAAACTCATTGGGCTGAAAAAAACTGGTAGAACAAACAGTAATAAAAGTTTTTTCACGCCCAACTCCTTTCTCTTAATTAACCTTTTCCTCACGCAAAGCTTGATTTTTTTCTGACAATTCTTCCAACTTATCGTCAGAGTAGGTTAAAAATTTTTCAATCGTTTCAATTAAATTATCCATAAGTCTATTTTGGTAATAAATCTGGCACAGGATAAATAATTTCTCCTGTTTGCGAATAGTAATACTTGGCTCTTGCGTATTTCTCAATATAAGATGAATCTTTGAGACGCTTGGCTAACAATTTTTGTGCATCTGTTTCAAGCACCAATGCTTGATAACGTTGTTCTAATTTTTCAATCTCTACTCTTCGTTTCTCTAATTTTTCATAAGTTGAAATCAAATTATAGGTCGGTAAAATGAACAAAAGCATCATACAAATCAGAATCCAACCCATAAAACGATGACGTTTACGCGTCTCCTCTTCTTCATAACGCTTACGTAAACTTTCATCGTTGACATAAGCATTATTCATCTGCAAAACATTAGGCTTGCTCATCTGATTCAATCCTTACCTCACTGACAATTTCATACATTCTTGCAGCGTCTTCTTTTTTGGTACTATCTTTCATTTCTAAAACACGAACAGTTAATAGCTTGTTACCAAAACGAATGTCAATCTGATCATTGATCTTTAAGTCAGTTGATGACTTGGCTAAAATACCATTCACCTTAATTCGTCCCTTATCAGCTACTTCTTTTGCTACTGGACGACGTTTAATAATTCGGGATACCTTCAAATACTTATCTAATCTCATAACTCACCTCGTATTTTTTCATTCTATCATTTTTTTCTTAAAAATGGTAGAAAGGACCACAGCTCTTTCGGAAAAACCTGCCATTTACTTGCTAGTAGGACAAATAAACCAACTCCACTAGCAGTTGACAAAATGATAGTTAAAAAAGTTATTAAACGATTTGATGAAGGCAGTACATTAGATAAAATCCAAACTAAACGCCCCATCACGACTAAACTAAGATAATATTTATAAGAAAAGACAAACCTAAACGAAAACTCTTTCCGACTTATCCATAAATAAGCTAGTAAAACAATGCATAAACTCAAAACACTAGACCAACTGCTGCCAACAAGACCAAAATAATGTGTTAAAGGAGCTGTTAGCAAGAGTTTTGTGACTAAACCGAGAACCAAACAACGAAGAGAGGAGTGATGTTGCCCTATAATGAATTGATGATGATGAAAAAATTGTACTAAACTTGAAAGAAAAATCAAGATCATATAGACTTGCAACATAGCTAAGCCTTTACGATCATTAAACAGAACTTGGTTGATTAAGGGAAGTAAAATCAAGCAACCGACGGTCAAAATTAGACTCAAATAATAAATCAAGCTTAAAAAATGCTGACTAAGTTGCTTATAAGATTGACTATCTTCTTCATACAAACGACTGAATTTGGGTAAATAGCTAGTAAATAGAGCTATAAATACAATCAAACCAAATTGTAATAGGGGTTGCCCACGGTCATAAATTCCTTTTTGATACTCTGCTTGTATCGTATTCATTCCAGAGGAAACTAGACTATTTTTTAATAAAAAGGCATCAATCAACTGAAACAGTAAGAGATAAATGGCATATAAGGTAAAAACAAAACTAGAAAAAAACAATGGCTTTAATTGTGACCAAAATGTCATATTAAATGAACCAAATCTCACCCACTGAATTTTGATTGATAAACTCAAATAGATTAGAGAAAAGCAACTCGCAATCACATTTCCCCAAGCAGCAAAATTAGCTGTGCGATAGATATCCCAACCATAACCTAAATAACACAAGGCTGCGACAATAATCACTAAAACACGAATAGTTTGTTCCAATACTTGACTAATAGCTGTTACTTTCATCTGACCTAGACCTTGATCAAAGCCGCGATAAATCGATAAAAAAGGAGTCAATAAAAGTAAGACAGATACAGCCAATAAGGCAGAACCTAGTTGATTAGCTCCCATAAGCTCAGCTAGTGTTTGATGACAGACACCTAATAACAGTGCCATTGACCAACAACAACTGATCAATAACCTAGTCAAATTTCCTAAAGAATTAAAATCTTTCTTTTGTAAGACACTAGACATAAAATTGGGAAAAGCTGTTAAAGCTAGGGTTGAAATAATGGCTAAAAAAGGATAGACCTGCTGGTAAGCATAGAACCCCCTATCCCCAACCAAATTTTGATAAGGGATACGATAACTAGCGGCTAAAATTTTTGATATGAAGCCACTAAGCCCAATAACTAAACTAGCCTTCTTGGCTTGATTGAGTTGTTTTTCTTGCTTTGATGTCACAACAAGCCTCCCCGAACTTTCCTAATTCCTCTAAAATCTCATAATCTTTTTTATTTCTAATGTCAAAAATCACTTCAATTTTGCCTTCATACTCGCTAATTCTAGCCTTCAACTTAGTTTTAGATAAGGCTTCAAAATAATCTTGTGTTAAGAAATAGGATTGAATGACTTTTTCAAAACGAACGGTCAACCGATCAAGTTGACGCTCAACTACTTCAACAAAAACTTGGTCTAACTGAGATTTTATTAAAGCAATTTCTAATAGATAAGCGACTGAATCTGGGTATTCACCAAAACGATCAATTAGTTCATCCTGTAAATTTTCATAATCCAAACGATTAACCAACTCACGAATACGTTTATAGACTTCAATCTTTTGACGCTCATCTGTAATATAATTCTGAGGTATGTAAGCATCAATCTGAAGATTGAGCTCAGCATTACCTTTTTGACGAACTTTAACCTGTCCTTGCTTCTTAGCCAAAGCTTCTTCTAGAAGTTGTGAGTAGAGTTCAAAACCAACTGAGTCAATAAAACCACTTTGAGAAGCTCCCAAAAGATTTCCAGCTCCACGAATAGATAAATCTCGCATAGCAATCTTAAAGCCACTACCTAACTCTGTAAAACCTTTTATGGCCTCCAGACGTTTTTCAGAAACTTCGGTCAAAATCTTGTCTGGACGATACATGAGATAGGCATAGGCAATGCGATTGCTGCGACCAACTCTCCCTCTAAGTTGATACAAGGTTGACAAACCCATATAATCTGCATTTTCGATAAATAAGGTATTAACATTAGCGATGTCAACGCCTGTTTCAATAATCGTTGTCGCAACCAACACATCATAGGCTCCATCAATAAAGTCTAAGAGTGTATTTTCTAACTGAATTTCACTCATTTGACCATGAACAAAACCTATTGAGGCTTCAGGAATCAAGTCCTGTAGTTCAGAAACTTTTTGTTCCAAAGTGTCAACTCGATTGTAAACGTAAAAGACTTGGCCACCTCGATCAATTTCTCTTAACGTTGCTTCCCTAATCAAGCCAGGATTTGTCTCCATAACATAAGTTTGAACAGGATAACGATTAGTTGGAGGGGTTTCAATCACAGATAAATCTCGAATACCTAACATGGACATATGTAAAGTTCTTGGTATCGGAGTAGCTGTCAAGGTTAGCACATCAATCTTATTTTTTAATTCTTTTAATCTTTCTTTATGCTTGACACCGAAACGCTGCTCCTCATCAATGATTAACAAACCTAAATCAGAAAATTCTACATCCTTTGATAATAGACGATGAGTACCAATAACAATGTCAACTTGACCTTTACTTAACTTGACAAGTGTGTCAACTTGTTCTTTTTTTGTTTGAAAACGACTTAGTACACCAACTTCGACTGCAAAATTACTAAAACGTTCCTTGAAATTAACATAATGTTGTTGCGCCAAGACTGTTGTCGGCACTAAAACAGCAACTTGCTTGCCATCGTTAACTGCCTTAAAAGCTGCTCGCATAGCAACTTCTGTCTTACCAAAACCAACATCGCCAACCAAGAGACGATCCATTGGCCGATCCATTTCCATATCCTTTTTGATTTCTTTAATGGAACGCAATTGATCATCTGTTTCAGCGTAAGCAAAATCACTATCAAAATCAACTTGACTAGTATCATCTGGCGAAAACGCAAAACCTTTTAATTGACTACGTTCAGCATAGAGTTGTAACAAATCATCCGCAATATCTTCAACTTGCTTGACTACTTTTTGTTTGGTCTTTTTGAAGCGACCATCGTTTAATTTGTTAAGTTTCGGTTCTTTGCCATCACTTGATAGGTATTTTGACAAACTGTCAATTTGATCAATGGGAACAGAAATCCTATCCTGATTTTGATATTGAATGGTTAAGTAATCCCTATGCACCCCACTGATTTCAATGGTTTCAAGACCAAGAAATTGACCGATACCATGGACATGGTGAACAACATAATCTCCTGTTTCTAATTCATTATAATCTTTTAGTCGTTCAGCATTACTCAAATGTTGACGGCGTATTTTACGTTTTATTTTTTTATGGAAAATTTCTTTTTCTGTCAATAAAGCAAGTTTCTCATCAGCAAAATAAAACCCCTGAGCTAGATTGCCTATTAGCAGTTGAATGATCCCTTTTTCAATTTGCTGACTACTTGTAACCAACACCTCAACTTGATAATCTTGTAAAGTTGCTTGTAACTCTTGTAAACTTTTAGCTGTATTTAGCTGTAAAATGACCGTTGCACCATTTTTTTGATAACGATTGAGTTCATCAACTAAAAGTGGTAATTGATGATAAAAATCTTGCATTGGATATTGGGTCAAATTGTAAATTTTTTGAAATCTGATGTTTCCTAATCCCTTATGAAAATTAGAAAAAAAGGTAGCTGGTTGATAGTGACGTAAATTTTGATAACTATTTGCCAAATAGGTTTGACTTGGTAAAGCCTTTCCTTCTTGTAAACGATCTGTCAAGTAATGAGCTATATCCAAATCTAACTTGGCATGACGATCAACCAGTTTCTGAAAATCATCAAAAAATATTGGAGTTTCTTTTGGTAAATAGTCTAATATAGTCCAAATCTTTTCATAAAAATAAGGTAAAAATTGCCTAAAATCTTCATGTCTTCTTCTTTGTTGACTAGCTAATAAAACTTGTTCCAAATAATCACTTAAAGGGGTTGACCGACTTGAATTTTCTAATATCTGGGCACAACGATCAAAATCGTCATCTAATAGAATCATCTCATCTGCTGGACTAATTAAAATTGTTTCTAAGTTTTCTAAAGATTTTTGACTTTGACTATCAAAAAGGCGAATGCCATCAATTTCATCACCAAAAAATTCAAGACGATAAGCTCGATCAGATTGACTATCATAAATATCAAAAATATCACCACGTTGACTAAATTGTCCTAATTGACTAACTTGACTAACCTTTTCATAGCCTAAATTGATTAACTGTTGGCTCAATTCAATAGGGGCTAATTCCTGACCAAGTTTCAAACCAAGTAAACTTTGCTGATAAACCTTAGGATTTGGTAAAGGTAAGCGACAGGCTGCCAAACTAAGAATGACAATGCCTTCAGCAACAGGATCCAAAAGAAAATTCAATGTTTCTAAACGAGAACGTGACTTTTCTTGAGAACTAAGTAAAAATTCACCAAGTAAGGCATCATCCATAAAAAACTGATAGACGATGTCTTCACCTAGTAAATCTGATAAATCACTAGCTAGTTGTTCTGATTCATGATGAGTCGCTGTCAGAATCACTAACTTAGAGCGATTTTTTTGCCAGTAAGCTGCCATGGCCAAGCTCTTACTCGAACCAGATAGCCCCATAACTAACTGTCGTTCCAAAGTAGTTCCCTGAGTTAGCCAATCTTCAATTTGTTTATTTTGAGTAAAGACATCTAATAATGTTTGGTTAGCCATTGTACTGTCTCATCGTCGCTTCAAAATCACGACTTGTCAAGTAATAGTTTACAGATTTGTCAACTTTGTCAAGCGTATTCTCTATTAAAATCAATTCCTCTTGTTCAAAATTTCCTAATACATGATTGATAACCGTCATCTTAGGTTTAGGACGACCTATGCCAATCTTAATGCGATCAAATTCTTGAGTATTTAATTGACTAATAATGCTTTTAATTCCATTATGACCGCCCGCAGAACCTTTGTTTCTAAAACGAATCTTACCTACTTCTAAGTCTAAATCATCATAAATAACGATTAAATCTTCTACCGAAATATTATAATAAGTTAACAAAGCCCTAACTGCCAAACCGCTATTGTTCATATAAGTCAAAGGCTTAACAAAATACACTTTTTCCTGTTGGATAAAAGACCAACCAATCATCGCTTTAAAAATCTTATCCTCTGTAAAGTTGACGTCAAGTTCCTTTACAAGTCTGTCAATCGACATAAAGCCAATATTATGACGTGTTCCTTTATATTTTGAACCTGGGTTACCTAAACCCACAATCATTTTTACCATATTTTCTCCTTAAACAGTAAAAGGGAAGTGACCAAAGTATTTGATTAAACAAACAGCTTCTCTCACTTCCTCTTAATTGAATTAAACATTAAAACGGAATTCCATAATATCGCCGTCTTGGACAATATAGTCTTTTCCTTCTTCTCGTAAACGACCCGCTTCTTTAACAGCTTTTTCACTACCATAAGTCATTAAATCGTCATAAGACATGGTCACTGCTCTAATAAAACCTTTCTCAAAGTCAGAATGAATAATACCTGCAGCTTGCGGTGCTTTAATTCCACGTTTAAAAGTCCAAGCTCGCACTTCTTTTTCTCCCGCAGTAAAATAAGTTCCCAAACCAAGTAAATGATAGGCTGCTCGTGTCAATTTATCAACACCAGACTCTGTCAAGCCAATAGCTTCTAGAAATTCTTGCTTATCTTCATCATCCAGTTCTGAGATTTCTTCTTCTGCACGCGCTGAAATAACTACTACTTCTGCATTTTCAGTTGCTGCAAAGTCACGAATCGCTTGAACATAGGAAATTTCATCAGGAGCAGCAACCTTGTCTTCATCGACATTAGCCACATACAAAACTGGTTTAGTCGTCAATAAAAATAAACCCTTGACAACTTTCAATTCTTCATCTGTAAATTCTACTGTACGAGCTGATTTGCCATCTTCTAAAACTGGTTTAATTTTTTCTAAGACTGCAAATTCTGCAACTGATTCCTTATCTTTTTGCGTTCTAGCCATCTTCTCAACACGAGCATAGCGCTTATTGATACTTTCTAAATCAGCTAAAATCAGTTCTAAGTTAATTGTTTCAATATCAGCAATTGGATCAACAAAAGCTGACTCACGACCTTGTTCACGCATAACATTTTCATCGTCAAAAGCACGAACCACATGCACAATGGCATCTACTTCACGGATATTGGCCAAAAACTTATTGCCCAGTCCTTCACCTTTTGAAGCTCCCTTAACAATTCCTGCAATATCTGTAAATTCAAAGGTTGTTGGGACTGTTTTTTTAGGTGTAATCAACTCTGTCAACTTCTGTAAACGATGATCTGGTACTTCAACCATACCAACATTAGGATCAATAGTCGCAAAAGGATAATTGGCAGCTTCTGCTCCTGCCTTTGTAATTGCATTAAATAGAGTTGATTTACCAACGTTTGGTAAACCAACGATACCTGCTGTTAAAGCCATAGCTTATTTATCTCCATCTTAAAAACTTAATCATCACCATTGTACCAAAATTTACTTAAATAAGCTAGATGAAGCCTTGGTCTTTCTATTGGTTTAATCTAAAATTTTTTTCAAACGACGCTCAAAATCATATCGACTCATCATAAGCTCATGTTGGCAGTTTTGACAGTGTAATTTGATATCAGCTCCTAATCGTTTAATCAGCCAACAATTTGCTTTTTTACCAGTTTCTTTGATAAGACAAGCATGCGGTTTTTTCATCTCTACTAAGCTTCCCAACTCATACATGGTTACTTTCCTCTCTGAATCAATACTTAACACAATTATAACAAAAAAGAACTTCACAAGGAAGTTCTCAATTCTAATTAGTACGTACTGGCGTAATCAGTTGAACAAAATTTTCACTAGCATCGCCAGGCGTTAAAGTAAATGGACGAACTGGAGAAATAAAACGAATTCTAACTGTTTCACTCTTTAGAGCTTTTAAGGCTTCAATCAAATAGGTTGGATTAAAGCTAATCGTTAAATCATTCCCTGCTAATTCTTCTGTTTCAATTTGTTCATTCACCTTACCCACCTCAGGAGAATTAACATGAGCAGTAACTTGACCTTGTTTAATCTCTAATTTAACCGTACCATTTTGACTAGCATTAGATACCAAGAAGGCACGTTCCATTGCTGAACGTAAGCTTGCAACCTGACAAACCATTTCCGTTTCAAAACTTGATACCAATAGACGATCCGTATCTGGATAAGCTCCTTCAAGTAAACGAGTGTAGAAGCTAATATTTTCACTTCTAAAGAGCATTTGGTTGGTCGAGAAGAAAACCTCAACTGTTTCAATATCGTCTGTAAAAACAGCTGACAATTCTCTTAGTGACTTGCTAGGTAAAACAACATCGAAATGATCTCCAGCTTTATCTAAATTTAATTGACGCTGACTCATTCGATGAGAATCTGTTGCCACTGCTTTAAAGGCTGTCTCATTTTGTAAAACAAAGTGCACTCCTGTCAAGATAGGACGACTTTCTTGAGTACTAGCTGCAAAAGCTGTTTCAGCAATTAAGTTTTTTATTAATTTCGTATTAAAAACTAAAGGATTTTGTGTTGTCATTTCTTGTAAGCGTGGGTACTGATCAACATCTTTTCCTTTAAGTGTAATTTCTGATTTTCCACTTCTAATTACCACTTGATGATGCTCAATCTCTTCTAAATCTAAAGTAACATCTGGCAAACTAGAAATAATATTGATAAAGAAATTAGCTTCCAACAAAATACTACCTGGTGAGCTGATTAAAAGGCCAGAATTTTGATTATCTTGACTGATAAAATGCTCAATGGAAATTTGTCCATTTGAACCAGTTAAGGTAATACCTTCTTGACTGATTTCTAATTTCAAACTTGATAAAATCGGAATGGCATTTTTAGAAGAAATTGCACGTTTTGTGATATTTAAAGATTGAAGAAAGAAAGCCTTATTTATAGAAAATTTGATCATGAGAACTCCTTTATTTATATAATAATAAATTTAGTAGTAGTAGTAGGTCTTGTGGATAAGGTGGAAAAATATCCCAAAGTAAAGTTTATCAAGGGATTAGACTTGTTCACAACTTGTGGATAACTTACCATAATTGTTTATCTTTTCCACAAGACTATTTTAATTTATTTTTGATGGTGTTGATTTCAATACTTAGACTTTCATCCTGGGTCATCATATTTTTAATCTTGTTGTAAGCATGAAGAACAGTAGAGTGGTCACGTCCTCCAAATTCTTTACCAATTTTGGTCGTACTATTGTCAGTTAGTTCACGCGATAAATAAATAGCAACTTGTCTAGCTAGGGCTAGATTTTGTGGTCGTTTAGTCGATTTAATTTCCTTGACAGTGACACCATAAAATTTACCAACTTCTTCTTGGATGGTTTCAATTGGAATGACATTGATTTTTGGAGCCTCTGTTGTCCGTGAGCGGATAGCTTTTGCAACCAGCTCAACGGTAATCACTTTTGCTTTTTCAAGATTAGCAGCCAGGTGGATATTTTTTAAGGCGCCTTCTAGATCACGGACGTTGGAATCAACAAGATTTGCCAGATATTCAATCGCATCTTTTTCAAAGTTAAAATCATATTGCTGGATTTTATCTTCAATGATGGCAACACGCGTTTCAAAATCAGGCGGTGTGATATGAACAGTCAAATCCCAAGCAAAACGTGTAACCAAGCGATCTGGCAGCGATTCTAGGCTTTTTGGAGCACGATCACTCGTTAAGATAATTTGTTTTTTCTTATCATGTAAAGTATTGAAGATATTGAAAAATTCTTCTTGTGTACTTTCTTTATTGGCTAAAAATTGCACATCGTCAATTAAGAGTACATCAAGGTTACGGAACTTTTCACGAAAGTCATCCATTGTTCCAAGTCGAGTGGCCGTGACAAATTCATTGACAAAGTTCTCAGTTGTAATATAAAGGATTCGTGCTAATGGTTCATCATTTTGTATAGCATTACCAACGGCATTAAGCAGATGGGTTTTTCCTAAACCTGGTCCTCCCCAAATAAATAGGGGATTGTAGTTGATGCCTGGCTTATCTGTAGTTGCCAAACAGGCTGAAACGGCCCACTCATTACCTTTTCCTTGAATGAAGTTACTAAAATGATAACTTCCATTTAGATTTGATGGGAAAGTTTGTAATGGTTTTGTCACTACAGTTTGCGTCACAAAGTCAGTTGTTGACTGGCTATTGAGTTCTTCTTCATCAATAGGTTTTGGCTCGCCAATGACATAATTTGTTTTAATTTCTTGATCAAAAATTTCTAAACCAGTTACCTTAATCAGATTTTCAATTAGATTTTCAGCACTGGTTTCCCAAAAAAGTTGTTGTATATCGGAATTAAGTTGAATAGAAGCGATATTTTCTTTAATGTGTAGTAATTTAGCAGGTTTAATGTAAAATTGATAAGCATTCTGTCCTAGTCTTGATTCGGCTAAGCTTAAAAAACGTTGCCAAAATTGTTGTTCTTGTGGCGTCATAAAAGCTCCTTTCTAGTTTAATTGGTATTCTTATTCTATCATAAGCAGACTAATTTGCCAACAAAATAAAAAAGTTTTCCACAAGCTGTGAATAAAAGTTAACATTGTTCAAAAGGGTTTTTCCACAAGTTGTGGAAAAACCCTTTTAGCTTGTTATAAAAGGAAAAATCAGGAGGATAAGTTGTTGAAAAGTCTGTTTTATAAAATGTTTAAATTAACAATTTATTTTAGCTTGTTGATAAGTTTTTGAAATTCTTCCTCTGATGAGAAACTTAAAGTAATGTGACCTGTATCTTTTTTTCCTTCGATTAAAATTTTAACAGGTAAACCAAGGGAGCGACTGATTTCAAGTTCGTAATCATTCAGAAATAAGTCTTTTACTTTTTTCTGAGTTTTTTTTGTCTTAGTTTTGCCTTGTAATAACTGTTCTAATTGTCGAACACTGAGATTTTGAGCTTTGATTTGCTCTAAATACATCTCTTGTTCTTCTGCAGCTAGACCAACGAGTAAACGCGCGTGACCTGCAGAAAGTTGCTCAAATTCAAGAGCTTCTTGTAAAGGTTTTGTTAGTTGCAAAAGACGGATACTATTAGAAATATAGGGACGTGATTTACCAATATTTTGAGCTAATTCTTCTTGGGTCATCTGATTTTGAGATAAAATTTGTTGATAGGCCTTAGCTTCTTCTATTGGATTAAGATTGGAACGTTGTAAATTTTCGATAATTGCTTGGGTCATGCTTTCTTGATTAGAAATTTCTTTAATTAGAGCTGGTATCTCTATCAATCCAGCTAATTTTGCTGCCCTAAATCGACGTTCCCCAGCAATAAGTTCATAGCCAAAAATATCAGATTTTCTAACGATGATTGGTTGGATGAGACCATGTTCCTTGATTGAAACACTTAATTCTTTTAATTCTTCAGGGTTAAAATGTAGCCTTGGCTGATAAGGATTTGGTGTGATATCAGTTAGTTTAATTTTGGTGAATTGTTCAGTCATGTCAACTTCCTTGTCAATAAAAATACCTTTACACTATTGTAAAGGTATGAGTTCTTATTGTCAATTCTTCTGTCAATTTTATTGACGTGATAAATCTTGTGTACTTTTCGTTAATTTAATCGTTTCTGTCATCTTTTTCGTTCCTCTATAGAAACTAATCGTCATGTCATCACCTATTTTATGCTTGTAAAGTAAACTTTGTAAGTCACTTGTATCATTGACTTCTTGTCCATCAATTTCTGTAATCACGTCATATTTTTCTAATTTTCCATTAGATGGCATATCTGTTTGAACAGCTGCAACAACAATACCAGAAGTGACCTCGTTAGGAATTTTTAGCTGACTAATAGCAGTGGTAGAAAGTTGATTAAGATTAACCATTGAAATACCAAGAGCAGGACGATTAACTGAGCCATTATCTTCTAATTGTTTAATAATTTCAACGACATCATTCGATGGGATAGCAAAGCCCATGCCTTCTACAGATAAGTTAGCATTTAATCTGCTAGTGGCAATTTTACTTGAGTTAATACCGATAACTTGACCTTGAATATTGACTAGAGCTCCACCAGAGTTTCCAGGGTTAATGGCAGCATCAGTTTGAATGGCATTGGTTGAAATGGTTTGACCATTTTCATCCGTAGAAGTGACAGTTCGACTAAGACTAGAAACAATTCCTTGAGTGACAGAATTGGCATATTCACTCCCCAGAGGACTACCAATAGCGATAGCTGTTTCTCCTACTGTTAAAGCAGATGAATCAGCAAATTCTGCGACATTTTTAACCTTTTCAGAAGAAATACGAACAACAGCTAAATCAGAATAAGTATCTGAACCGATTAACTTACCAGCAACCTTTGTGCCATCGGCTAAGAGAATTTCAATTTTTTCAGCCCCGTTGATGACGTGATTATTGGTTACGAGATAGGCATATTTACCATCTTTTTTATAAATAACGCCAGAACCTTCCCCATAGACTTGTAAATCAGATTCATCATCAAGACGCTCATCAGTAGCTTCTATGCCACCAAATAGACTAGCTAGACTAGAACCAGCTGAGTTTTTCTGATAGTTGATGACAGAAACAACGGCATCTTGAACGACTTTAACTGCCTTACTGGTTGAGGTTTCGTTTTGATAAGTCACTTGGCTAGTTTTAACCTGACTAGTAGTTGTTAGATTATTTTGGTTCATCATTAGCATGGCCATCCAACCACCAACAAATCCGACTAGAAGAATAAAACCAGTTTTAATCAATTTTTTGAAGATAGATGTTTTATTAGTTTCCACAGTATTCTCCTTTTATTTTTATCCTTATTATAGCAAATTTAACTTAAGTTTAACTTAATTATCAACAAGAACTTATACACAAGTTGTGGATAAGTTTTGAAATCAGTTAACTTCTTTGCTATTAACTAGGTTTTACTCAATCAATTTTAAGTTTTAAATTGTGGATAAGTTTGTTGAAAAAATAGACTTGTGCTATACTAGATTTATGAAAGTCAAAATTATTTCAGTAGGAAAACTTAAAGAAAAATACCTTAAAGACGGTATTGCAGAATATACCAAACGGTTGGGACGATTTACTAAGCTAGATTTGATTGAATTAGCTGATGAAAAAACACCTGATAAGGCAAGCCTAGCTGAAAATCAACAAATTATGGCGAAAGAGGCCGAGCGAATTCTAAGTAAAATTTCTGAACGTGAATTTGTCATTGCTCTAGCTATTGAAGGTCAGCAATTATCCTCTGAAAATTTCAGTAAGTTTTTGGCTGATACGACGCTTAAAGGTTTTTCAGACATCACTTTTGTCATTGGTGGGAGTCTAGGTTTAGCACAGCAAGTTAAATCACGGGCTAATTTTTTGATGAGCTTTGGTCAATTTACCTTACCTCACCAACTGATGCGTTTGGTTTTGTTAGAACAAGTTTATCGCGCTTTTATGATTCAACAAGGAAGTCCCTATCATAAGTAGTTTCACGTGAAACAAGGAAGAAAAAATGTCAAAAAAACATTATCGTATTTTTGAAGGTTTACGTTTTGCTAGTTGTTTAACCTTTATCAGTGGCTATATGAATGCCTTTACCTTGGTTACTCAAGGAGGTCGATTTGCAGGTATCCAATCAGGTAACGTGGTTTTTTTAGCTTACCATCTAGCTAAAGGCGCTTTTGCAACTTCACTTCTTTTTCTAGTGCCAATTGTTTTCTTTATGCTAGGTCAAGCCTTGACTTATTTAGCACGATCCTATTGTGTCAAAAGAAAGCTACCTTGGCATTTATCTGGTAGTTTAATCATGACAGGCTTAGTATTCTTTGCCATTATTTTAAATCCTATCATAGGGCACTCTTTAACTATTGCAATTTTGTCCTTAGCAGCTTCAGTGCAAATTGAAACGTTCAGACATCTTAGAGGGGCTCCCTATGCTAATGTGATGATGACAGGTAATGTTAAGAATTCAGCTTATTTAGTTATCAAGGGGTGGATGGAAAAAGACATGATGTTATTTAAACAAGGTTGCTATATCTTTATTACCATTATTAGTTTTGGTTTAGGGGTTTTATTATCGACCAGTTTATCTGCTCAATTTGGAGAATCTGCCCTTATTTTCTTGTTGTTGCCTATGTTTTATATCAATTATCAATTATGGAAAGAAAAACAGTCTAGCTAAGCTAGACTGTTTTGATATGATTCCAGCAGGATTTGAACCTGCGACCGTTCGCTTAGAAGGCGAATGCTCTATCCAGCTGAGCTATGGAACCTTAATACATTTTATTTTATCAAAATATTAGTTAATTTGTCAATCTTTAATCTGATTTTGATTATTTGACAAAAAATCTTATTTTTTTTTGAAAAAAGACTAGACAAACCAAATTTTTCTGCTATAATAATAAGAGTAATAAGTCATTACAAAATGGTCCGTTGGTCAAGGGGTTAAGACACCGCCTTTTCACGGCGGTAACACGGGTTCGAATCCCGTACGGACTATTCTAACAACTGCTAAGCAGTTGTTTTTGTTTTAATCATTAAAAAACTTCTGAGTGAATCTCAGAAGTTTTTCTTATTTTTTTGATTGACGTTGATAAATATAATAACTAGTCATTCCCAAAATGCCGATTAAGGATAACCCAATTCCTAAGATAAATCCTTGTGGAATGAAGCTAAGGGTAACATTACCACTTCCTGCCGGAACATCAACAACCATGAAACCATTTTGTGCTCGTCTAATCGGTAGTTGATGACCATTTTGCTTAGCTGTCCATCCCTTATCGTAAGGGATGGTAAAGAGAATTGAACTTTTCTTGTCTGTTGAGTAAAAAGCAGTGACTTGATTTTGTGTTGTGCTAACTTGAATCGTTCGCTGATTGATGGTGTTCATCGCTTCTTGGTAGTTGGTCAAGTTAATCGCATAAAAATTAGGTGCAGTAAAGTTGACTTCTTGTTCTTTTCCAAACTTAAAAGTAATACGATGTGTTCCTGCTTCTAAATATGCTCCCAGATTAAATAAGCTGTAAACATTTGATATGGTATAGTTATAATCAGTTCCATCAATATTTATCTGGAAATTTTTGGTGTCTTTATTATTGAATGTTAAATTAGGAACACTAACATAAACTTGACGGTTAGCTGGTACTTGGACAGTATAGCTAACACTAGTAGTTCCTTCAGTATTAGGTTTTACGGTGACTTGTTTATCAAGAATAGTCGCCCCAGCTTCCATATTGGTATTTAGTTTGGTAAAGTAATTAAGAGAAAGACCTGAAATTTGATTGAGTAATTTAGATTGATTGTCAAGTGTATTTACAGTAATGTCAATATCCTTGTAAACTCCGTTAGTTAGCAGACCAAGTTGGCTAGCATATTGATTCTGATAGAGTTTCATACCTGTATCTTCAAAAACTTGTTCAAAACCAAATTTATTTGGCATCTTTTGACTAAAATTATATTTAATGCCAAGCAAGCTATCCATGATAATTGTATTGTTTTGATAACGTAAATTTAAGTTGGTTCCTGTAGATTTGAAACCTAGTCTATCTAATAAACTACTAGATGATCGATTACGAATTGATGAAAATTGTGATAGGCCATAATAATTAAATTTCATACTATCGTTACCAGTCTGAGGATAGAGACGTTCCATACGGAAAAAAGTATTTGAATTGTCTTTAGCATATTTGACAATCTTGTTAATTTCTTTAAGATTTTTAGCATAGGATTCTTTGGTTGGGAAGACCCATTCTTCTCTTAGACCACTAACTTGGTAGTAGGTGTTGATACTTGTTTCGCCAATGGTAAAGATTAGCGTAAATATTGTAAACACTAAAAAACTAATTTGCTTTTGAGCGTGAGAAATCAAAATAGTGGCATAAGCAAGCATAAAAATAGCGGTTAAGATGAACTGGTTAAATTCTAGAAAATCATATCTTTTCGTAAAGAAAGTTGTTGCGATAAAGCCTAGACTAAGAAAAATTAAGGCTGGTAAAAACTGTTTCCAATTTAATTCTGATAGGTGATTTAGACTCTCTCCTGCTAGCAGAATAATTAAGAAAGATAATAGCCAAGCATAACGGTGCAAAAACATATTCGGAGCATGCATCCCTTGCCATATTAAATCAAGTGGTTGGAAGTAGAAACTCACAATTAAAAAGAGAAAGAGTAGGGCATAAGCTAGTCTGATTTGCCATTTGATTGACGAGATTGTAAAGTAGGTCAAGGCTAGAATAAGTGGTAGTAAACCAACATAAATCATAGGAATGGCACCAAACTTCGTCGTATCATAGGCTCCAATGAAGTTTTTTGCAAATAAATCAAGATACCAAGCACCTTCTGTAAAGAGTTTAGTGATTTCAGTAAACTTTTCACCATGAGCTTTAAGGTCAAGATAGGTTGGCAAAAGCATGATTGAGCTAGATAGACCAGCTAAGATTGACACGATGGTAAATGATTTACAGTTTTGTAAAATCTTTTTCCATCCAGAAGTTTTGGTTTGCTGAACTAAGAAGTATAGGGTTAGGAAGATAGCTGTCATAAATCCAAAATAATAATTTTGGATAAAAAGAGTTGTCAATGTGAGATAGTAAAGAAGATAGCCTGATTGATTGAGTAATTGGTGTAAACCTAGGATAATCAGAGGGACTAGGATAAAGACATCGAGCCACATGTTAATTTCTAATTGGCTAGTAGCAAAACTCATCAGACTGTAAGAAACAGATAAGACAAGGATTAGAGGCAACTTGACATTATTGTAAAGTTTTCTCAAACTATAAGCACTAGACAGTCCAATTAAGCCAAATTTAACCAAGGTTACAAGGTAGATGGCATCAGGCATATTAGTATTATTAAAGAAATAAAAAATAGGTGAGAGAAAACTTCCTAGGTAATAGCTAATAAGTGCATAGAAGTTTAGTCCTAAGCCACTGGTGAAGGTATAAAATAGACTGTCTTGTCCATGAAGGATATTTTTTAGCATCTCAGCAAAGACAACATATTGATGAAAACCGTCACTGGCTAAGATAGTGCGATCAGCACCCCAAGAGATACCTTGACTAAGTAAACTAATAAAGATAATGATAAGTGGTAGTAAAAAAGCAGATAGATAGAAAAGGTAGTTTGTTTTTTCTCTTTTTTTGTGAATATTAAACATAGATTTTCCTTTTTAATAATGAAAAAGTGTGATTAAGAAAAAGAGTTGGGTAGCCAACTCTCTTATTTCCAAAGTTCTTGGACTTTTTCTTGGACTTCTTTGTTTTCAAGAAATTCATCGTAAGTTTCATCAATTCGGTCAATGACCCCATTTTTTGAAATCACAATAATGTGATTAGCGAGGGTTTGAATAAATTCATGGTCATGACTGGCAAAAATGATACTTTCTTTGAAATCTTTAAGTCCATCGTTAAGACTTGAGATAGATTCAAGGTCCAAGTGATTAGTCGGGTCATCAAGTACTAGGACATTTGATTTAAGGAGCATGAGTTTAGATAACATCACACGGACTTTTTCTCCTCCTGACAGGACATTAACGGATTTATTAACATCATCGCCAGAGAAGAGCATACGACCTAAGAAGCCACGAAGGAAGGTATTATCGTCTTCTTCTTTGCTAGCGAACTGACGCAGCCATTCAAGAATGGTTTCACCACTGGCAAAATCACGAGAATTATCTTTTGGTAGATAACTACGGCTAGTTGTCACACCCCATTTAATGGTTCCTTCATAGTCAATATCACCCATTAGGGCACGAATTAGGGCTGTTGTTTGAATATCATTTTGCCCAATCAAGGCAGTCTTGTCACCTGGACGTAGGATAAAGCTGATATTGTCTAAGATAACTTCACCGTCAATGGTCACTTTCAAATCTTCAACGGTCAAAAGGTCATTACCAATCTCACGCTCAGCTTTGAAGTTGATAAATGGATACTTGCGACTTGACGGAACAATTTCTTCAAGTTCAATTTTATCAAGCATTTTTTTACGAGAAGTTGCTTGTTTTGATTTAGAAGCGTTGGCAGAGAAACGAGCAACGAATTCTTGTAATTCCTTGATTTTTTCTTCAGCTTTAGCATTGCGGTCAGCTTGTAAGCGAGCAGCCAGTTCAGATGATTCTTTCCAAAAATCATAGTTACCAACAAAGAGTTTGATTTTACCGAAATCAAGGTCAGCCATGTGCGTACAAACTTTGTTTAGGAAGTGACGGTCATGGGAAACAACGATAACCGTATTTTCAAAGTCAATTAGGAAATCTTCCAACCAGTTAATTGATTGAATATCTAAACCGTTGGTTGGCTCGTCAAGTAAAAGAACGTCTGGTTTACCAAATAATGCCTTGGCTAAGAGAACTTTTACCTTATCTCCATTAGCCAACTCGCTCATGGTTTGATAGTGCAAGTCTTCAGCAATATTAAGGTTTTGTAGGAGTTGTGCAGCTTCACTTTCGGCTTCCCAACCGCCAAGTTCTGCAAATTCTCCTTCTAACTCGGCTGCACGGACACCATCTTCATCAGAAAAATCTTCTTTCATGTAGATAGCATCTTTTTCTTTCATGATGTCGTAGAGTGTTTGGTTACCCATAATAACCACATCAATCACGCGCTCTTCTTCATAGTCAAAATGATTCTGACGAAGGACAGAAAGACGCTCATCTGGACCAAGGGAAATATGACCTGTACTTGGTTCAATATCACCAGCCAAAATCTTTAGAAAAGTTGATTTTCCAGCACCATTAGCACCAATTAGGCCATAGGTATTACCAGCTGTAAATTTGATATTAACATCGTCAAAAAGTTTACGATCACTGAAACGCAGTGACACGTCTGAAACTGTTAGCAATTTGATTACCTCATTCTTTATAATCTTCTTTATTCTACGATAAAAAGCTAGATTTTTCAAGAAAAACAAGGCGGCTAGTGGTTTTATTTCAAATAAAAAAATTGACAAACTTGTTAAGTTTGTCAATTTAGTGTCAAGATGACCAAAAAAGGAGAGTAGATAAGATAGTTCTCAAGAAGAAAATCAACCAGCTGGTCAGCAGTAAAGCAGTACAAAACCTAGTTCACTTTGCCATTTGGGAATTTTTCTCTGCTTACCATTTAGAAAGTTGACAAGGTCTGCATAGGTGTTCAAAGAATATTTTTTGATAATGTAGCAAACTTGAACTAAAGAAAATAGGAGAATACCACCTAAAAAAGTAATGAGTAGCGAAAATTGATTACTGTCTAGTAAATAACGTGTGGGATAGACGACAAAAAAGGTAAAATAGGATAGGGCTAGAATGAGCAACCATTTCTTCAAGAGTTTTTGTTTAAGCACTTGTTTCATAATGGGAAGATCTCCTTTGACTAAATAATCCAAAGAGATGTCAAAATAGGTGGCTATTAAGAGTAGGCTGTTGATGTCTGGGTAGGTCTTGCCTGTCTCCCAGTTGGAAATGGTTTGACGAGAAACATAGAGTTTTTCAGACAAGTTTTCTTGCGATAGCCCCCTTTCTTTCCTTAATTCAACCAGTCTTTTTTGTAACTCCATAATGATCTCCTTGGTTAACTTTAGTTTAGTCCTTTTACGCTTAGTTTACCATAAAAAGTCTTGGACAAGCCCGAATATCCTTGTCAAAAGGCTTTGACAGAGTTGAAAAATTGATAACTTGACAGGTTTGTAAACCTACATAGGCAGGAGAATATCTTCTTCCCTTAGATAATGCTTGGTCATACTAAAGCCACGCCCAAAAACTTGACTGGCTGGCATGACAACAATAAAAGCTGTTTCATCAATGGCTAAAATATGTTTTTGTAAGGCAGGAAATTCATAGCTCGAAATAGTGGTCATGAGCATGGTTTTCTGAACAGTAGAATAGCCCCCTTGAATGGGAATGATGGTGACACCTCGATCAGTAACCGTGGTGATATGTGTTTGGATGGCTGTATTGTTTTCGGAAATAATCATGACGGTTTTAGATGTGTTAAAACCAATTTCCATTTGAGAGATAATGTAGCTAATGACGATTAGTGCTAACGTCGAATACATGACTTGATCAGGAGAAAAGGTAATTAAGCCCATTAAAACACTGATGCCATCAATGATAATGACAGCAGCACCTAATGAGAGTGGCGTATATTTATGTAAGATTTGAGTAATGATTCCTGTTCCACCAGTTGATGAATTTCCCCTAAAAACTAAACCTAGTCCAAAACCAACAACAACACCACCAAAGATGGCTGCTAACAGAGGATTATTAGTGAGCGTTGGTAAATCAGCCGTTAATCGAATAGCAAAAGGATACATTAAAGATCCGAAAATTGTCTTGATAAAGACGGATTTTCCTAATAAAAAATAGCACATCAAGAGTAGCGGAATGTTACTAAACATGAGAACAAATGATGGGCTTAGTCCAAAGAGTTGTTTGAAAACAACAGACAGCCCAATCATGCCCCCAGAAGCGATATGATTGTCTAAAAACATGGTATTAAAACCACTAGCAGCAATGAATGAACCAAGAGTCACCAAGACTAAATTTTTCAGAGTTTGTTTCATGATTTTCTCCTCGCTTAATTTTCCCTTGTTATTATGCCCCAAGCGACTATCTGCTGTCAAGATATGTGGTATAATCTAATGAGGAATAAAAAATAAGGGAGTTTGGTATGAAACCAATTATTTTAACCGGTGATCGACCGACTGGTCAGCTTCATATTGGTCACTATGTAGGTAGTTTGAAAAATCGTGTTTTGTTACAGAATCAAGATAAATATGACATGTTTGTCTTTTTAGCCGATCAGCAAGCCCTAACTGACTATGCTAAAAATCCACAAAAAGTACGTGAGTCAATTGGTCAAGTGGCCTTGGACTACTTGGCTATTGGACTTGATCCCAAAAAAGTTACGATATTTATTCAAAGTCAAATTCCAGAATTGGCTGAATTAACTATGTATTATATGAATTTGGTGTCGTTGGCTCGGTTAGAGCGAAACCCGACAGTTAAGACGGAAATTGCACAAAAAGGCTTTGGTGAGTCGATTCCAACTGGATTTTTGGTTTATCCTATTGCTCAAGCAGCTGATATTACAGCTTTTAAGGCTAATTTTGTTCCTGTTGGAACCGATCAAAAACCGATGATTGAGCAAACACGAGAAATTGTTCGTAGTTTTAATCATACCTATCAGACAGATATTTTGGTTGAGCCTGAAGGCATTTATCCTGAAAATGAAGCAGCAGGTCGCTTACCTGGTTTAGATGGCAATGCTAAAATGTCTAAATCGCTAAATAATGGTATCTTCCTAGCAGATGATATGGATACAGTACAGAAAAAAGTTATGAGCATGTACACAGACCCTAATCATATCCGAGTGGAAGATCCAGGTCAAATTGAAGGCAACATGGTCTTTCATTATTTAGACGTATTTGGTCGCAAAGAAGATACTGACACCATAGCTGAAATGAAAGAACACTATCAACGTGGTGGTTTGGGTGATGTTAAGACCAAACGTTACCTACTAGAAATTTTAGAGCGTGAATTAGCCCCTATTCGTGAGCGACGTTTAGAGTATGCTAAGGATATGGGTGAAGTTTACAATATGTTAGAAAAAGGCAGTCAGGTAGCTCGACAAAAAGCTGCTCAAACGCTCTCAGAGATTAAGGCTGCTATGGGCATCAATTATTTTTAATTGCCTAATGACTTAACCTACAAAACTTGCTATAATAATAAAAATACATTTGAAAAGAGGAAGCTACTGTCATGTCAAATTGGGACACCAAGTTTTTGAAAAAAGGATTTACATTTGACGATGTCTTATTGATTCCAGCTGAGAGTCATGTTCTACCAAATGAAATCAATCTTCAAACTAAGCTAGCTGATAATTTAGTATTGAATATTCCAATTATCACAGCTGCTATGGATACCGTAACGGATAGTAAAATGGCCATTGCGATTGCCCGTGCGGGTGGCTTAGGCGTTATTCACAAAAACATGTCAATTCAAGAACAGGCTGAAGAAGTTCGTAAGGTTAAACGTTCAGAAAATGGTGTCATTATCGATCCATTTTTCCTAACACCAAATCATACGATTGCAGAAGCTGATGAACTAATGGGACGTTACCGGATTAGTGGTGTACCAGTCGTTGAGACACTGGAAAATCGCAAATTGGTAGGTATTTTAACTAACCGTGATTTACGTTTTATCACGGATTACAATCAACCGATTTCCATGCATATGACTAGTCAAAACTTGGTTACTGCACCAGTTGGGACTGATTTGGAGACAGCAGAGCGTATCTTGCAAGAACATCGGATTGAAAAACTTCCTTTGGTTGATGCAGAAGGCTGCCTGTCAGGTTTGATTACAATCAAAGATATTGAAAAAGTCATTGAATTTCCTCATGCCGCAAAAGATCAATTTGGTCGTCTATTGGTTGCAGGAGCAGTGGGTGTCACATCGGATACCTTTGAACGTGCTGAAGCTCTCTTTGAGGCAGGTGCGGACGCTATTGTCATAGATACAGCTCATGGTCACTCAGCAGGAGTATTGCGTAAGATTGCAGAAATTCGTGCAATTTTCCCAGATAAAACATTGATTGCTGGTAATGTGGCAACTGCTGACGGAACAAAAGCTTTGTATGAGGCAGGTGTGGATGTTGTTAAGGTAGGTATTGGTCCGGGTTCAATCTGTACCACTCGTGTCGTTGCAGGTGTCGGCGTACCGCAAGTAACCGCCATTTATGATGCTGCAGGAGTGGCGCGTGAGTATGGTAAAACCATTATAGCTGATGGTGGGATTAAATACTCAGGTGATATTGTTAAAGCTTTAGCAGCAGGTGGTCATGCTGTAATGTTGGGTTCTATGTTTGCTGGAACTGATGAAGCACCAGGTGAAACAGAAATCTTCCAAGGACGTAAATTCAAAACCTATCGTGGCATGGGTTCAATTGCAGCGATGAAAAAAGGGTCAAGTGATCGTTACTTCCAAGGAGCAGTCAATGAAGCTAATAAGTTGGTTCCAGAGGGAATTGAAGGTCGTGTAGCTTATAAAGGTGCTGTTGCTGATATTGTTTTCCAAATGTTAGGTGGCATTCGTTCAGGGATGGGTTACGTTGGTGCAGGTGATTTAGCAGCATTACATGACAAGGCACAATTTGTTGAAATGAGTGGTGCAGGTTTAATTGAAAGTCATCCACACGATGTTCAAATTACGAATGAAGCACCAAATTATTCAATGAGATAAGAAAAGAACTGATTTACCCAGTTCTTTTAATACTGTAAAGGAGAAGATTAATGATAGGAATTTTATATGCTTTAGTTCCCATGGTAGCGTGGGGAAGTCTTGGTTTTATTAGTAACAAAATAGGTGGTAATGCAAATCAGCAAACCTTTGGTGTAACCTTGGGAGCAGTACTATTTGCAACGACGGTTTATTTGGTTGTTAGACCAGATTTGACCTGGTCAACATGGTTGTTTGGTATTATAGGGGGGATTCTTTGGGCAGTTGGTCAAAATGGACAATTTAAGTCGATGCAATATATGGGCGTATCAGTTGCTAATCCCTTGTCAAGTGGTAGTCAATTAGTTGTTGGTAGTTTGATTGGAGTTCTTGCTTTTCAAGAATGGACAAAACCGATTCAGTACAGTTTAGGAATGATTGCTATGATTTTCTTACTAGTTGGTTTTTACTTTTCGAGTAAGCAAGATCCAGATAAAGAAGTTCTTGATAATAGTCAGCCTCGTGATTTTAAAAAAGGCTTCCAAGCTCTAACGACTTCAACCCTGGGTTATGTTTCTTACACAGTCTTTTTTAACAACATTGTCAATCTAGATCCGATTTCAGCGATTCTTCCAATGTCTTTTGGTATGGTATTTGGGGCAGCCATGTTTATGAAGTTTCAAGTTAATTTTGAACCAGTAGTTTTGAAAAATGCCTTGGTAGGTATCTTATGGAGTTTTGGTAATATTTTTATGCTTTTTGCGGCTGCAGAAGCAGGTTTAGCGATTGCTTTTTCATTCTCTCAACTAGGTGCAGTTATTGCTATTATTGGTGGTATTCTCGTTTTAGGGGAGAAAAAGACCAAGAAAGAGATGAAATGGGTTCTAATCGGTATCAGTTGCTTTATTATTGGTGCAGTCTTGTTAGGTGTTGTAAAATCATACTAAAAGAAGTTGACAGTGTTGTCAACTTCTTTTGTTTTGAATATTACCAGCATGAATATCAAAAATCGTCATATCTTCTGGCAAATGGTTGAGATGGTCTAGGCTAGTAGTGGTAATAAAGGTTTGAACATCCTTATCAATGCCTTCTAATAATTTGGTTTGACGATAATTATCTAATTCACTCATCACATCATCTAATAATAAAATAGGAAAATCGCCAGTTACTTTTTTAATTAAATTGATTTCAGCCATTTTTAAGGATAAAATCAAGCTTCTATGTTGTCCTTGACTGCCAAAACTAGCAGGCATGTCATTGATAAAAAATTGCAAGTCATCACGATGAGGACCAAGACCAGTATTTTTTTTGAATAAATCTCTCTCTCTAGAATCAAGTAATTCTTGTCTAAAACAATCTTCTAAATGATTGACATGATCAAATTTGAAACTTGATTGGTAGCTGATAGTCAACCTTTCTAAATCATTTGAAATTAAAGTATGATGTTTGTTAGCTTCTTGTTCTAATTGTTTGGTAAAATCTAGTCTTTGTTTGATGACTCGACTACCAAAGTGAACTAGTTGGTCATCCAAAACTGCTAAAAAATCCCTGTCGATTTGTTTAGTCGTTTTAAGGTAACTATTTCTTTGTTTAAGCACATGATTATATTGTGCCAAGTCTGCCAGATAAATTGGTTTAATTTGTCCCAAATCGATATCTAAAAATTTACGTCTTAGGCTAGGGGAACCTTTAACCAGTTGTAAATCTTCTGGAGCAAAGAGAACAATAGTCATCGTACCGATATAGCTAGACAATCTATCCTGTTTAAGATGATTGACTTTGATAGTGCGTCCCTTACTAGAAAGTTGAATATCAAGATTTACAGATGATGTCAACTTCTGTAAATCTCCCGTCAACTTTATAGTATCGCAATTAAAACAAATCAAATCTTTATCTGATCTCGTTCGATGACTACGGGTTAAAGCTAAAAAATAAATAGCTTCTAAAAAATTAGTTTTTCCCTGAGCATTTTGACCAAGAAAGATGTTTAAGTGGGGAGAAAATTGAACCTGACAATCTTGATAATTCCTAAAATTCTTTAATGTTAAGTTTTGCAACCACATGTTAAGTACCTGGGAAACGGACAGGTTTCTTTTTATTTTGACTTGTTTTTTTAACTGGCTTGCTTATTTTTTGGGTTTGGTTTTTATTTAAGTTTTTAACTAATTCTGCAACCCTCTTTTTTTCTTCTTGTTCAGCCTTATATTGTTCTTTTTCTGATTGACTAGGCTCAACCATGATAATTTTAATGTTTTGTTGGGGAAGATCGACAATATCACCAAGACGAATTTTTTTACCTCGACGTTTTTCATCTTCTCCATTAAACAAAACAGTGTGCTCTGCTAAGAATGCTTTAACTGCACCACCTGTTTGAATAATTCCTTGCTCTTTTAAAAGAGCTTGTAATGTAATATAGTCACTAAATAATTTGTAATTGATCATATTTTACCTCTCATTTAATATTATAACACGTTTCGTCATTTTTAGTGGGCGAGGAAGGGATAAAATGGTATAATGAAAAACGATACTATTCAATTGGAGAAGGACAATGGAAATTGTAAAAGGTGTTAACCTGCATGTCGTTCAGACTAAAAAATTTAAGACGAATCATATTACCTTTCGCTTCTCCACTCCTTTGAAGCGACAAACACTTGCCCGTCGTGCCTTGATAGCCCAACTACTTGAAACCGCCAATGCTAAGTATCCTAATTTGCAAGTTTTTAGACAACAGTTGGCACATCTTTATGGAGCAACTTTGTCAACTAAGGTGTCAACTAAAGGCAAGGTTCATGTACTAGATATTGATATTAATTTTGTTTCAGATCCCTATAGTATGGGAGAAGAAATTTTAGTAGAAATATTTGATTTTTTATTTCACATTCTTTTTAATCCATTGGTTTCTGTTGTTCAATATCAACAAAAATTTTTTAATCGTGAAAAGGCCAACTTACTTCATGCGATTAGTTTAGACATGGAAGACTCTTTTATTTACAGTGATTATCAAGCAAAACATCTATTTTTTGAAGACGATTTATTAGCTCTGCCAAGCTATGCAGATTTGGATTTGGTTGAAGAAGAAAATTCTTACACAGTTTATCAAGAATTTCAAAAAATGCTTCAAGAAGATCAAATTGATATTTTTGTGGTCGGTGATGTTGATGCTTATCGAATTGTTCAGCTGGTTCATCAATATCCTTTAGAAGAACGTCAAGTCAGCTTGGATTATTTTTATGATCAACCTTATACTAATGTTGTCAAGCAAAAAGTAGAGCAAAGTCATAATCAACAATCTGTTTTACAACTTGTTTACAATCTCGATATAAATAATCAAGAAAAGTTTCAGGACTTTAGCTTACTTGTGTTGAATGGCATGTTTGGTTCATTCTCAAATTCTCGACTATTTACAGAAGTTAGGGAAAAAGAAGGTTTATCTTACCATATTGGCAGCTTTACAGATAGATTTACAAAAACTTTACAGGTTTACGCAGGGATTGATGCTAAGGATAGAGAGATAACCTTGCGTTTGATTCAAAAACAACTAAACGACTTTAAAAGAGCTCGTTTTTCTATCAATCTTTTGGAACAGACTAAGACTTTATTGCGAAATAATTTGATATTGTTGGAAGATCACCAAAAAACTTTAGTCGATTTATTTTATCATCAGCGTTATTGTGGTAGTCAACCTTTGGAAACAATTTTAGATGAACTTGATAAAATTAGTAAAGAAGATGTGGTGGCTCTGGCTAATCAGATTAAGTTACAAGCCATTTATTTTTTAGAAGGGAGCTAGTGATTGTCAGCGCTTAATAAACTTAATCATCCTAGAATTGCTCAAGAACTTTACACCTATACTTTTAATAATGGTTTTATGATCTACCTATTACCCAAAGAAGATTTTAAGGAAGTTACAGGTGTTTTAAGTCTTAATTTTGGCTCTATTGACAATAAGTTGACACTAATTGATGGTCAGGAAAAAAGTTATCCAGTAGGAGTAGCTCATTTTTTAGAACATAAATTATTTGAGTTAGCTGATGGTAAAGATGGGGCTCTTGAATTTGTAAAATTGGGTTCAGAGGTCAATGCCTTTACTAGTTTTGAACAAACAAGCTACTACTTTACTGCCAAGGATCAGATTGGTCAGAATATTGATTTACTTTTTCAGTTGATTTCAAGTCTAACAATTACAGCAGAATCAGTTGAGAAAGAAAAAGCAATTATCGCACAAGAAATTGACATGTATCAAGATGATACGGATTACTTGCTTTACTCAGGCGCTTTACAAAATCTTTACCCAGAAACGAGTTTGGCAGAAGATATTGCTGGACGTAAAGAAGAAATCAAAACCTTGTCAATTAAAGATTTACAGGAAAACTATGCTCATTTTTACCAACCACAAAATATGTCTTTGGTTTTGGTAGGTGACTTTGATGTCAACGAGGTTTACAATGACATTGACAAGAGTCAGAAACGTCATTTTAGCAACATGGGAAGGTCAGATAGTTGTCGAACACCATTGACTAAGACCCAAGTTATTCCGAAACGCACAGTAAGTGTACCAGATATTAGTAGGCCTAAATTAGTTTTGGGGATTCGAAGTAGCTATAATAGTCAATCTCTCTTGAAACAAAAATTAGCTTTGCAACTCTTTTTTGCCATGTTATTTGGTTGGATGTCAAAAAGCTATCAAGATTGGTATGAAGCAGGTAAAATTGATGATTCTTTTGATTTTGAGATTGAGCTAGGTTCTCGTTTTGCCTTTGTTCTTCTTTTCTTAGATACAGAAGAGCCAATCGCCATGGCTCGCTTATTAAAGCAAAAATTGAGTAAGGCAGGGCAAATGATGGATTTGACTGAAAAACATTTTAATTTGGTCAAGCGAGAGTTATATGGTGAATTTTTACGCAGTTTGGACGATGTGTCGCACTTGGCTAGCCAATTTTCAAGTTATGTTGCAGATGGTTCTAACTATTTGACTATGGCTGATTTGCTAGAGCAGTTGACTTTAGCAGACGTTGTTACCATTGGCAGAGAATTTCTCAAAGAAGCGGAGATGACAGAATTTACGATTTCTCCCCAGTAGTGCAAAAGAAGATATTTTGATATAATTTACTAGTATAGATGATTGAGGAGAACAAGTATGAGAGAAGCAAGTATTGGTGAGTTGTTACGGCAAGCCCGAACCAAAAAAGGATATGATTTAGAACAAATAGCAGAGCTGTCTAAAGTTCCTCGTCACTATCTTTTGGCCATGGAGATGGATCAGTTTAAGTTACTGCCACAAGAATCGGTTAATTCATTTATTGAGCAGTATGCTGAAGTTGTTGATCTGGATGGTGTGTCTTTAATTCATGGCTATCGTAACATGAAATTAAGTCAACAAAAACCAAAAGAAAAAGTAGATTTTTCTGAGAAAGACAGCAAAACCACCTCCCCTAAGATTCAATCAGAACCAGTTAAAACAGATTCTATTAGGGAACTAGAGAAGACAACAAATTTTGTGCAAACAAGAGGAAGTCGTCATAAAGAAGAAAAGAAGTCTTATCTTCCTTTTTTGATTTTAGTAGCACTTTCTTTAGCCATTGTCGGTTTTGTGGCGTATGTTAGTTGGAACCAAATGCAAAATAATTTGACGTCATCTAGTCAGCCGTCTTATTCGATGGTTCCATCATCTTCTAGTGACTCAGAAAGTAGTGTTTCTACTAGTCAAGAAGAATCCTCAAGCACTACTCCTCAACCGAGTTTGACAACTACTGGTGGAGAAGATAACTTGGAAGTAGCCTTGAGTAATCCAAGTTCAGAAGTTGTGATTAGTTTTCAACTTGTAGAAGGGGATGAGAGCTGGGTTGCTGCTTACACCGATCAACTAGGAGAGCAAGGTGCTTTATTGACACCTGATAATCTAGAGTATCAAGTCACCTTACCGCAAGATGTAGTATCAACAGTTTTGACTTTAGGCAATGCTCAAGGGTTAGCAGTAACAATCGATGGGCAAAAACTTGATTTGTCGGCTTTAACGTCTAGTTTAAGCTATGTGACATTGACAATACAAGAATAAAAGGTTTTTATGTTTAGTAAAAAAGAAAATATTCCTAATCTCTTAACGCTTTTGCGAATTATCTTAATCCCTGTTTTTCTAATCTTGACTTCTTTACCTAATCAAGCTAACTATCATACTTGGGGAGCTATTATTTTTGCATTTGCTAGTCTGACAGATTATTTAGATGGTTATTTAGCTCGTAAATGGCAGGTAGTCACTAATTTTGGTAAGTTTGCCGATCCTTTAGCTGATAAAATCTTAGTCATGAGTGCTTTTATCATGTTAGTGGGCTTAGATTTGGCACCAGCTTGGTTGAGTGCTGTAATTATTTGTCGTGAATTAGCAGTAACAGGTCTTCGTTTGCTTTTAGTTGAAACAGGTGGAGAAGTGCTGGCTGCTGCTATGCCAGGAAAGATTAAAACAACCACTCAAATGTTATCTATTATCTTTTTATTATTGGGTTGGTCTGTGTTAGGGACTGTCCTACTTTATGTTGCCTTATTTTTTACGATTTATTCAGGTTATGATTATTTTAAAGGAGCTAGCTTCTTATTTAAAGGTACCTTCAAATGAGTCGAATCATAATTGATGTTAACAAACTTAATTTTAAATACGATAGTGATGATCAGAATTATCTTTTAAAAGAGTTATCGTTTCACGTGAAACAAGGAGAATGGTTGTCTATTATTGGTCATAATGGTTCTGGTAAGTCAACGACAGTTAGATTATTAGACGGTCTTTTATCAGCAGAAAGTGGTCAGATTTATATTTCTGGTCAAGAATTGACTGAGAAAAATTTATGGCAGATTCGTCGTCAAATTGGTATGGTATTTCAAAATCCCGATAATCAATTTGTTGGTGCAACTGTGGAAGATGACATTGCTTTTGGTTTAGAAAATCAAGGACTCAGTAAAGACGAAATGGAAAATCGAATCACTGAAGCTCTCGCAATGGTTGGAATGTCAGCATTTAGAGACAAAGAACCAGCAAGGTTGTCTGGGGGGCAAAAACAGCGTGTTGCCATTGCTGGTGTGATTGCTATGCGACCTGACATTATGATTTTAGATGAAGCTACCAGTATGTTGGATCCAAATGGGCGTCGTGAGGTCATGTCTTTGATTAAAAAGGTTCGTGACACTTATGGTTTAACCGTGATTTCCATTACGCATGATTTGGATGAAGTGAATCTAAGCGATCGTGTTTTAGTGATGAAAAAAGGTCAAGTGGAGCTTGATCTTAGTTCGAGAGAACTTTTTTCAGAAGAAAATAGAAATCTATTAGATCTAGGTCTGGATCAACCATTTAGTTCTCGATTGCAGATGTCCTTGATTGAGGCAGGTGTCTTATCTGATTTTGATTATATGACAGAAGAAGAATTAGGAGATAGATTATGGGAATTAGCCTCAAGCAAGTAGATTTTACCTATCAAGTGGGGACGCCTTTAGAAGAGCGAGCCCTTTTTGATGTAACAGCAGAGATTAAAGCAGGTAGCTATACTGCTTTTATTGGTCATACAGGCTCTGGTAAATCAACGTTAATGCAATTGTTAAACGGTTTAAATCTACCAACAGAAGGAACGGTATTCGTTGAAAAAGTAGCTATTACCAAACAGGCTAAGCCTGCCAATATACGCTCTCTTAGACAAAAAGTGGGTTTGGTTTTTCAATTTCCAGAAAGTCAGTTATTTGAAGAAACGGTTTTAAAAGATGTGGCTTTTGGTCCACAAAATTTTGGTGTTGATCAAGTTACAGCAGAAACGATTGCGAAAGAAAAATTAGCCCTCGTAGGCATTTCAGCAGACCTTTTTGAAAAAAATCCATTTCACCTATCTGGCGGTCAAATGAGAAGGGTTGCGATTGCAGGGATCTTGGCTATGAATCCTAATGTTTTGGTTTTAGATGAACCAACAGCCGGCCTTGATCCAAAAGGACGCAAAGAATTGATGACACTGTTTCAAGAACTACATCAATCTGGCTTAACTATTGTTTTGGTCACACATGTTATGGATGATGTTGCTGATTATGCTGATTTTGTCTATGTGTTAGAAAAAGGAAAATTAGTTTTAGAAGGAACACCTAAGGATGTCTTTCAATCAGTTGAATTTCTAGAAGAAAAACAGTTAGGTGTGCCTAAAGTTACTCAGTTTGCTAAGACCTTATCAGATAGAGGGATGAACTTAGAACATTTACCGATTACGATTGAAGAGTTTGTGGAGATGATGAAGTATGGATAAATTTATTTTAGGACGTTATATTCCTGGTCAGTCTCTTGTTCATCGTTTAGATCCACGAAGTAAATTATTGGCGATGTTTATTTATCTTTTGATTATCTTTTGGGCTAATAATTTACTTACTAACTTAATTTTAGCTGGGGCAACAATTGTGATGATTTTAGCGTCAAAGGTTAAATTGTCTTTCTTTTTTAATGGTTTGAAACCTATGTTTGCCTTGATTCTTTTTACGACGGTTTTCCAACTCTTTTTTACAAGAGGTGGAACGGTTTTACTTGATTGGGGTTTGATTAAAATTAGTGACTATAGTTTGGCACAAGCTGGTCTGATTTTTATGCGTTTCATTTTGATTACTTGCGTGTCCACTTTATTGACGCTGACAACACCACCACTGAGTCTAGCAGATGCGGTTGAATCACTACTTAGTCCACTCAAGCGATTTAAAGTCCCTGTTCATGAAATTGGGTTAATTCTTTCTTTAAGTTTACGTTTTGTACCAACCTTAATGGACGATGCCACTCGAATTATGACAGCTCAAAAAGCAAGAGGAGTGGACTTTGGCGAAGGAAATCTATTACAACGTATTCGCTCAACCGTTCCTATCTTAATTCCTCTTTTTGCTTCTAGTTTTAAGCGAGCAGACGCTTTGGCCTTGGCCATGGAAGCTAGAGGTTACCAAGGTGGAGAAGGTCGTAGTAAGTATCGTGTCTTAAAATGGCAACAAGCAGATAGTATTTTAATCTTAGGCCTGTTGATGTTAGCTATGCTATTATTTTTACTAAAAACTAATTAAAAAACGCCTTTTAAGGCGTTTTTTTAGTCTTGCGGCAATCTTTTTGTAATATTTTTAACGAGAAACTAATTTATTAGTAATATAAGGCAGGTAAGATGAAGGTGTCAAGAAAAAGAAAGCGAGTAAATAAACAAATGACAAAAACTAAACGATTAAAACATAAAGTAGCAGGTCTTGTTCTTTTGGCTAGTTTGAGTGTGCCAACTCTGGTTAGTGCAGATACTTATAGGGTTAAATCTGGTGATACTTTGTCTGGTCTTGCTGTTGATTTTCAAACAACCTTAGATAATTTATTGTCCTTAAATCAACTAAGTAATCCTAATGTTTTGACAGTTGGTCAAGAATTAACGATTAAACGTGATAATACTCAATCATCAACGGCAGTTGCAGATGTTGCTCAAGATGATACTGCAACAACAAGTTCGACATCAGGTTTGAGCGAGGCAGATTTGGCGGCTAAAGAATGGATTGCTCAAAAAGAGTCAAGTGGTAGTTACACTGCTCAAAATGGTCAATATTATGGGCGTTACCAGCTTACCTTGTCTTATCTAAATGGTGACTTGTCGCCTGAAAATCAAGAACGTGTGGCTGATAATTATGTGACGCAACGTTATGGTTCTTGGTCAGCAGCTAAAGAATTTTGGTTGGCTAATGGGTGGTATTAGTCAAAAATAGCTCAATTTTGACGATTTTACCTTAAATTAACATATTCTTGTAATATTTTTAATGAAATATCTATCAAAAAGTAATATTTTATCGGTAAGATAAGAGCAGATAATGAAAGAGAAGGTACATAGTTATGTCATATCGTAGCAAGAAACCAAGAAAACTTGGTTTTGCTAAGCAGGCGGTTTTAGGAATTTTAGCCCTCTTAGTTACCACTATTTTGATTTTGACTGGTAAACAAGTGTTGACAGCTTCGTCTATGGCTGAAAAAACAACAACGTCATCAAGTCAAACGTCATCAGCAAGTAGTTCATCAATTAAAGTTGATTTGATGTCAACAAAAAAAGACACATCATCGTCTTCAGAAGAAAATCAAAGTGAATCAACTTCAAGTTCTTCTAATGTGGAAGATTTATCAGAATCTAGCGTCACGGAGTCTAGTTCAGTAATGGCAGAGTCAACTTCAGTTGATCAAGCGTCATCTCAAGTTTTGTCTGATGCAGGAACAGTGGCAGTAGAAGAAACAGTTCCATCTGAATATGTAGATTATTCAACGGCTTATTATACTGGAGAACAAGTGGCCTATGAGGCGACTGCACCAGTTTATAATACTAACAGTAATTATGCTGCTTTAGCTAATGGTAATACGGCAGGTGCTATTGGTAGTGAAGCTGCTGCTCAAATGGCTGCGGCGACAGGTGTTTCTCAAGCGACTTGGGAATATATCATCGCGCGTGAGTCAAATGGTGATCCTAATGCCTATAATCTGTCAGGAGCGTCAGGTCTTTTCCAAACAATTCCAGGTTGGGGTTCGACAGCAACTGTCCAAGATCAGATTAACGCAGCAATCAATGCCTATAATGCTCAAGGATTAGCAGCTTGGGGTATGCAATAAAATGAAAACCTAGCAATTAAGCTAGGTTTTTTCTTGATTTTTAATCAGATAGCTGATTTCTTCCCCTGTAAAAAGGTTGTAAAGGATAAGGCTTGACGCAAGCTTGTCTTCAAACTTGATTTTTAAGATAAAGGGCATAAGATTTTTAATGTCTTGAAAATACTGATAATCAAATCTAGGATGATAATGTTTTATAACTGTCGAAATTGCTGTTCCATGTGAGCCGATAACAATTGTTTTAGCATTGGAATGATGTAAAGTTTCTGTCAAGCCAGCTAGAATACGTTTTTGTACTTGTGCGAGTGATTCGCCGTCAGAATAACGATAGGAAAAATCTTGCCATTGTTTTTGAGAAAAGTCATCAAAATCTTCAATCCAATGATTTGTAATTTTACGTTCACGAAAACGTTCATCACAAATAATCTCTAGACGTTTTTGTTTGGCAAGGCTAAGAACGGTTTCGTAAGCACGTTTATAAGGACTGGATAGGATGAGATCAATTTTATGGTGGTAGAAAAACTTATCAATTAGTTGACAATCTTGTAAACCTTTTTGACTTAAAGAGCGACTGTCATCTTTATTGGTAAAATCAGGTTGTGCATGTCTAACTAGATAGATTGTTTGATTCATCAGATAACCTCCTTGATTTATTTTAGCACATTTAAGTCAAAATAAGTCCAGTATGCTATAATAAAAACTATGTTTACACAAGAGAAATTGCAAAAATATCTACCTCTTAGTCTGATTGGTTTAGTCAGTTTAGGATTGATTTTACCCCAGTGGCTTGGGCAAGATGTGATTTTAGGTTCAGATTCCATTTTTCATTATAATCGTTTTTATGATGCGGCAATGCAGATTAAAAATGGTAATATCAGTTATTTTATTTCCATTTATGGCTTTCAGCAATCAGGACGGATTGTCAATGCCCTTTACGGCCCTTTCTTTGCTTATTTTCAAGGTCTATTGGTTCTAATCAGTAAAAATTGGTTTGGCTATCAGCTACTATCTCGTTTTGTGCTTCATCTTTTTGCTGGCTTATCCATGTTTTCCCTACTACGAGCAGCAAAAATTCGCTTGCCAATCTCCCTGAGTTTAGCTATTTTTTACCTAACAACCTTTTCTGTTCAATACTGGTCTATTCGTCAAGGATTTTCAAGTTGGGGAGCGGCATTGATGTCCTATTGTTTAATTCCGATTATCCAGTTGATTTTTGAACATAAAGTCAATAGTGTGCGTATGGCTCTTGCCGTAGCCCTGATGTTACAAGTCCATGTTCTCAGTGCCTTGTTTTTAGTTTTAATCTATATTCCCTTTTACCTTTACTCTTTTGTCAAGTCTTCGGCTAAACTAGCTTTAATTTGGCAGACGTTTTTGGCAGTTGTTTTAGCTATTTTTTTAACTCTCAATATCTGGGCGGCCTTGATTTTTTTAAGACAAGATAATAAACTGTTGGATCCGTTTATCAATCCTTTAATGCAACAAAATACGATTGATGGAACAGCGACTTATTGGCTAAATCGTCCTAGTTTTCTACTAGTTTTATTCATCATTCATATTTTCCTAACCCTTCTTCATTGGCGAAAAATTACTGGTTGGGAAAAGGTGGCTTTTGTAACCTATCTTGGCTTCTTATTATTGTCAACTAGCTTTTTCCCTTGGCAATATTTACTTGACAGTGGTGTCAAGTTTGCTGAATTGATTCAATTTCCATTTCGCTTTTTTATCCCAGCAACAGTGTTATTACTACTTCTGGTTGGTCGATTGTTAAATAACTTGACAAAGTCAACGAAGTTGTTGACACTGGCTTTGTCAATAGGACTTGTTTTTTCGATGTTTCAAGTGAGCCAGTTTGCCTTAAAAAAAGTTGAAAGTGCTGATAAGGGGCAGTATGTTCTCAAAAACAGCAAACATGTTTACCTATTTGAAGATTACCAAGCTACACGTTCTAGCTTGTTTGATTCTGATAAATCAAAACTATTGCAAGCTGTTCAAAAGGCGACGCCTGACTATCTACCAATTTACAATGATTTGACAGGAAAAAACACCTATGTTTTATACGCTCATCAACTGATTTTGCCAAATGTTAGTATTGAGAAAACCTTGGTGAATAATCAGTTGACATTAACTTGGTCATCTCGTCAAGATCAGTTAGAAGCTTTACCGGTGGTTAAATATGAAAGAACTAAGTTATTTCTCAATGGTAAAGAGTTGAGTAAAGGAGATTATCAACTATCTGAATTGGGGGCAGTGACGGTACAGGCGAAAAAAGGTCTAAATCAACTGATGGTTACTTATCAAGAACCAAAGCTATTTACTATTAGTTTATGGCTGACGATTGGCACTTGGTTAATAACTTTAGTTTTCCTTTATTTTCCGTTCATAAAATTGACTTCTAAGGGGTAACTGATATAATAAGAAATGGAGTAAACTAGCTCGTTATCATGAACGACAGTGTTTGCTCCTCTTACTATATGAAAGACGACCTTCAAATCGTTTTTTCAACGAAAAGATGGGAGAAAAAGATGAGTGATAACTCAAAAATTCGTGTTGTTGTCGGCATGAGTGGTGGGGTTGATTCCTCGGTCACAGCCTTGCTTTTAAAAGAACAAGGCTATGATGTCATCGGTGTCTTTATGAAAAATTGGGATGACACAGATGAGTTTGGAGTCTGTACTGCCACAGAGGACTATAAGGATGTCGCTGCTGTTGCCGATCAGATTGGCATTCCCTATTATTCTGTCAATTTTGAAAAGGAATACTGGGATCGTGTTTTTGAATACTTTTTAGCAGAATATCGAGCTGGCCGCACGCCAAATCCTGATGTTATGTGTAATAAGGAAATCAAATTCAAAGCCTTTTTAGACTATGCTCTTTCTTTAGGAGCTGATTATGTAGCGACTGGGCATTATGCTCAAGTTGTTCGAGATGAAGACGGTCTTGTTCGTATGCTACGAGGGTCTGATAATGGTAAGGATCAAACCTACTTTTTAAGTCAATTATCACAAGAACAACTACAAAAGACCATGTTTCCACTAGGGCATTTACAAAAGTCAGAAGTGCGTGCCTTGGCTGAAAAAGCAGAATTAGCAACAGCCAAGAAAAAAGATTCGACAGGCATTTGCTTTATCGGTGAGAAAAATTTCAAGGAGTTTTTAAGTAATTACTTACCTGCTCAAAAAGGTCGTATGATGACAGTTGATGGTCGTGATATGGGCGAACATGCTGGTCTGATGTATTATACTATCGGTCAACGTGGAGGTCTTGGTATCGGTGGTCAACATGGTGGCGACAATCAACCTTGGTTTGTTGTTGGTAAAGATTTATCACAAAATATTCTCTATGTTGGACAAGGTTTCTATCATGAATCACTCATGTCAACTAGCTTGACAGCTAGTCAAGTTCACTTTACACGAGATATGCCTGAAGAATTCACGCTTGAATGTACAGCCAAATTCCGCTATCGTCAACCAGATAGTCAAGTGACTGTCAAGGTTACAGGAGATAAGGCAGAAGTGATTTTTGGAGAACCACAACGTGCAATTACACCAGGTCAGGCTGTTGTGTTCTATGATGGTCAGGAATGTCTAGGTGGTGGCATTATTGACCTGGCTTTCAAAGATGGCAAGGTGTGTCAATATATTTAGTTGACAAGTTTGTCAATTTTGATTTCATAGAAAATGTGATTAGCTAGTCTTGACCATTGTCTAACAGGATAAAATCTGCTAAACTAAATTTAACAATAACGATGATGGTCAAAGCTCATGGGAATTGGACGTTTTTGATGTACAGTTTTCAAGGGATTTGGCCATTTTTTGCAATAAATAAAAGGAGAGTAGATGGATTTTCGTACAGTAGTGGACAAGCAGTCATTTGGTGTGCGTGCAACAGGGTTGTTAGTCAAAGATGAAAAGCTCTTACTTGTCAAGTCACCTGAGGGCAAGTATTGTACCTTAGGAGGTGCTATTCAAGTTGGTGAAACAACAGAGGCTGCTATTCGACGGGAAATTCTAGAAGAAATTGGAATTGAAGTAGAAGTTGGTCCGTTGGCTTTTGTTGTAGAAAATCAATTTGAGCTAGGCAGTCAAGCTTATCATCAAATTGAATTTCATTATTTGCTTACCCCCTTGTCTGAACCAAGTCTTTATATGAAAGAAGGGCAATCCATTCGCCAGTGTGAGTGGGTAGATTTTTCAGACTTGGAGAAACTTGATCTTAGTCCTAAATTTTTGAAAAAAGAATTAGTAAATTGGCAAGGACAAGTTAAACAGATTATTGATAATGAGTCTCAATAAAGCTGCTTATTAAGGAAGATGTTATCATTTTTTCAAGCTGTTTTAAATATTGCAGCGCGCAGTAATTGTAGCAGTTACAAGAAATTTTAGAAAAGAGAAGACATGACTCAATTTATTGAAAACTATGATGTGATTGTGATTGGTGCAGGTCATGCTGGGGTAGAAGCCAGCTTGGCAGCGGCTCGTATGGGCTGCCAAACCTTACTTGCGACCATTAACCTAGATATGTTGGCTTTTATGCCGTGTAATCCGTCTATTGGTGGTTCAGCCAAGGGAATTGTGGTACGTGAGATTGATGCCCTTGGTGGAGAAATGGGTAAGAATATTGACAAGACCTATATTCAAATGAAGATGCTCAATACAGGTAAAGGTCCTGCCGTTCGTGCACTTCGTGCTCAAGCAGATAAAGTACTTTATGCCAATGAGATGAAAAAAACGGTTGAAAATCAAGAAAACCTAACCTTGCGTCAGACTATGATTGATGATATTTTAGTAGAAGATGGTCAGGTTGTGGGTGTGGTTACGGCAACTGGTCAATCTTATGGTGCTAAAACGGTTGTTGTGACAACTGGTACGGCTTTGCGTGGCGAGATTATCATTGGAGATTTGAAATATTCGTCAGGGCCAAATAATAGTCTAGCTTCTGTGACCTTGGCAGATAATTTGAAAAATTTAGGTTTGGAAATTGGACGTTTTAAGACAGGAACTCCTCCACGTGTTAAGGCGTCGTCAATCAATTATGAGGTGACTGAGATTCAGCCTGGAGATGAAAAACCTAATCACTTCTCATTTTTGTCTAAAGACCAAGACTATTTACAAGATCAAATCCCTTGTTGGTTGACCTACACCAATGCTGATAGCCATGCCATTATCAATGCTAACCTGCATCGTGCTCCGATGTTTTCAGGGATTGTTCAAGGTGTTGGGCCACGTTATTGCCCATCAATTGAAGATAAGATTGTTCGTTTTGCAGATAAAGAGCGTCATCAACTCTTCTTGGAACCAGAGGGTCGCAATACAGAAGAAGTTTATGTCCAAGGTTTGTCAACCAGTTTGCCAGAAGATGTTCAACGTGACTTGCTCCATTCTATTAAAGGATTAGAGAATGCCGAGATGATGCGAACTGGTTATGCGATTGAGTATGATATTGTCTTGCCTCATCAATTGCGAGCGACCTTAGAAACCAAACTGATTTCAGGTTTGTTCACAGCAGGTCAGACTAATGGCACATCAGGTTATGAAGAGGCGGCAGGCCAAGGCTTGATTGCCGGTATCAATGCAGCTATGAAAGTCCAAGGCAAGCCAGAATTGATTTTGAAACGTAGTGATGCTTACATCGGGGTGATGATTGATGATTTGGTCACCAAGGGAACCTTGGAACCCTATCGTTTGTTGACCAGTCGAGCAGAGTATCGTTTGATTTTACGTCATGATAATGCCGACATGCGTCTAACTGAAATTGGACGTCAAGTTGGTTTGGTCGATGACGAACGTTACCAAGTCTTTGAGATTAAAAAAGCTCAATTTGAGAATGAACTTAAACGCTTGGATAGTATCAAATTAAAGCCTGTTAAAGAAACCAATGAGCGAGTGACTGCTCTAGGATTTAAACCTTTAACCGATGCGATGACAGCCAAAGAATTTATGCGTCGACCAGAGATTAGCTATGAAACGGTAGTAGATTTTGTTGGTCCAGCAGCAGAAGATTTGGATAGTAAAGTGATTGAGCTTTTAGAAACTGAAATCAAGTATGAAGGCTATATCAACAAAGCATTGGATCAAGTGGCGAAGATGAAGCGAATGGAAGAAAAACGCATTCCAGCGACTATTGATTGGGATGATATTGATTCGATTGCGACAGAAGCTAGACAGAAGTTTAAGAAAATCAATCCTGAAACGATTGGCCAGGCGAGTCGGATTTCAGGCGTTAATCCAGCAGACATTTCAATTCTTATGGTCTATTTGGAAGGAAATAAAAAAGCCAGTCGTAAGGGCTAGATTTTCAAGGCTTTTTTTCTCCTATCTTTTATGGTATAATAACCATTTAAGAGGTTTATAAATGAGAATATTTCGTTTAACAAAATTTCAACTTCTGATGATTGGCTGTATCTTATTTGGCTTATTGGCCATTTGTGTTCGCCTAACCCAATCAGAAATTGTTTTACTGACAGCTATCTTTTTAGCTATTGGTTTCTTGATTGGTCTGTTATTTTATCAAAAACAATCCTATCATCTAACTGATTTGGAACAAATCTCCCTTTTGAATGAGCAAACAGAAGAAAGTCTTAAACGACTTTTGGACCAGATGCCAGTAGGGGTGATTCGTTTTGATGAAATAAGTAAGGAAATTTCATGGTTTAATCCTTATACGGAATTGGTCTTCACCACTGATTCTGGTCAGGTAGATACTTTGGCTATGGAAACCTTTGTCATCAATAGCTTGAATCATCCTAGCAATTCAACCTTTAGTTTGTCAGGGAAAGATTATACGGTTTACTGGGACAAAGAAATCCTCTATTTTTTCAATGTCACCGTATCAGAACAAGCTCGTCAGCGCTTGGATTTTCAATCAGTTATTGGGTTGATTTCTGTGGATAATTATGATGAAGTAACGGATGATTTGTCAGATGCTCAGGTTTCTCAAATCAATAGTTTTGTGGCTGATTTTATTGCCAAATTTGTTCAAGAACGTCAGATGTTTTATCGTCGTTTGGCGAGTGACCGTTTTCTCTTTTTTACCGATTATCAAATGTTACAAGAGTTGATAGCGAATAAGTTTGATATTTTGGAAGAGTTTCGTAAGGCCGCTAAAGAAAAAGAGCTATCTCTGACCTTGAGTATTGGTGCTTCCTACGGTAGAGGGGACTATGATCAAATTGGTAGTCTAGCTAATCAGAACTTAAATATGGCTCTGATGCGTGGGGGCGACCAGGCAGTTGTTAAAGAAAATGCTGAACATCAAAAAGTCATGTATTTTGGTGGCGGAACAGCGTCAACGATTAAGCGTTCACGAACACGTACCAGAGCAATGATGACGGCGATTTCTGATAAGATTCGCATGGCAGATCAGGTCTTTGTGGTTGGTCATAAGAAACTAGATTTAGATGCTTTGGGTGCTTCAGTTGGGATGCAGCATTTTGCTGCTAGTCTGTTAGATAAAGCCTATGTCGTTTATGATCCTAATCACCTTAGTGAAGACATTAAACGTTCGCTTTCTCAATTAGAAAATGAAGACTATCAAGCCATTTTGACGATTGAAGAAGCCATGGATCTAGTCACAGATCAGTCCTTGTTAATCATGGTTGATCATTCAAAACTTTCTTTGACTTTGTCAAGGGAGCTTTACGATCAGTTTACAGAAGTGATTGTAATTGACCATCATCGTCGTGATCAGGACTTCCCCAAAAATGCGATTTTGACTTTTGTTGAGAGTGGTGCAAGCAGTGCTTGTGAATTAGTCACTGAATTGATTCAATTTCAAGGGGCTAAAAAACGTTTGAGTAAGGTAAAAGCTAGTTTGATAATGGCAGGTATCATGCTTGATACCAAGAATTTCTCTAATCGTGTGACCAGTCGAACCTTTGATGTCGCTAGTTATTTGAGAAATATCGGAAGTGATAATAGTGTCATTCAAGCGATTTCGGCTACTGATTTTGATGAGTATCGTCTGGTCAATAAGTTGATTCTAAGAGGCGAGCGGCTCTACGATAATATCATTGTGGCAAATGGTACAGACTATATCACTTATACCAATGTCATTGCTAGTAAGGCAGCAGATACGCTGTTGACCATGTCAGGGATTGACGCCAGCTTTACAGTTGTGAAAACAGCTGACAACCAAGTGGCAATTTCTGCTCGTAGTCGCAATCAAGTCAATGTTCAACGTATTATGGAAGATATGGGTGGCGGTGGCCATTTCAATCTGGCAGCTTGTCAGTTACAAGATATGACTGTCACGCAAGCCTATAATTTATTGATTACTACTATTAGAAAACATTGTTATACAAAGGAGAATTAAGATGAAAGTTGTATTTTTACAAGATGTTAAGGGTAAAGGAAAAAAAGGTGAAGTTAAAGAAGTACCTACAGGGTACGCTCAAAACTTCTTGATTAAGAAAAATTTGGCTAAAGAAGCAACAAGCCAAGCCCTAGGTGAATTACGTGGTAAGCAAAAATCTGAGGCAAAAGCTCAAGCAGAACAGTTGGCTGAAGCTAAAGCTATTAAGGAGCAATTAGCTCAGGAAAATCTTGTTGTGAAATTTGTTGAAAAAGTTGGTCCAGATGGTCGCACTTTTGGTTCAATTACAGCGAAGAAGATTGCTGAAGAATTAGACAAGCAACATGGCATTAAGGTTGACAAGCGTCACATCCAATTGGAGCAACCACTGCGTGCCTTGGGCTTAATTGAAGTGCCAGTTAAGCTACATAAAGAAGTGGACGGTTTAATTCAACTAAGTGTCAAGCAAGCGTAAATAAGTTGACAACCTTGTCAAGATAGGAGGTAAAGATGTCTGATGTACAAGAACTACGGCTTCAACCACAAGATTTAGTTGCAGAACAGTCTGTCTTAGGAGCGATTTTTATCTCACCAGACAAGCTGGTAACTGTCTGTGAATATCTTGACCCAGATGATTTTTACAAGTATGCTAATCGAGTTGTGTTTCAAGCCATGGTCACTCTCAACGATCGTAATGAGGCTATTGATGCAACAACGATTCGAAATATCTTGGATCGACAAGGAGATTTGGCTAATGTAGGTGGTGTTTCTTATCTAGCCGAGTTGGTCAATAGTGTACCAACCAGTGCTAATGCGGAATACTATGCACGTTTAGTTGCTGAAAAAGCACAGCTTCGTCAGTTGATTAGTAGATTGACAGAAACGGTCAATTTGGCCTATGAGGGAACTCAAGATTCAGATGAGTTAATCGCTAAGGCAGAAAAGCAGTTACTGGAAATCAATGAGCGTTCGCATGCCAATGGCTTTCAAAAGATTTCTGATGTGCTTAAACTCAACTATGAAAACTTAGAAATCCGTTCACGTCAAACGTCAGATGTGACAGGTTTGCCGACAGGATTTCGTGACTTGGATCGCATGACAACAGGTTTACATCCTGATCAGTTGGTTATTTTGGCAGCTCGACCAGCAGTCGGAAAGACAGCGTTTGTGCTTAATATTGCTCAAAATGTTGGGACAAAACAAGGGCGTGCAGTGGCGATCTTCTCTCTGGAAATGGGAGCAGAAAGTCTAGTGGATCGGATGTTGGCAGCTGAGGGTCTAGTAGATTCTCACCATTTACGGACAGGTAAGCTAACCGATCAAGAGTGGCAGAGCTTAACGATTGCTCAGGGTACTTTGGCAGAGGCACCGATTTTTATCGATGATACACCAGGGATTAAAATTACAGAGATTAGAGCGAGAAGTCGTAAACTTGATAAGGAAGTTGAAGGTGGTTTGGGCCTTATCGTCATTGATTATTTGCAGTTAATCACAGGAACAAGACCAGAAAATCGTCAACAAGAGGTATCAGAGATTTCTCGGCAACTGAAAATCTTGGCCAAAGAGTTGCGAGTGCCAGTTATTGCGCTCAGTCAGCTTTCTCGTGGAGTTGAACAACGTCAAGACAAGCGTCCAATTCTATCTGATATTCGTGAATCAGGGTCTATCGAGCAAGATGCAGATATCGTTGCCTTTCTTTACCGTGAAGATTACTATGATCGTGGCGATAAAGAAGATGAACAGGCCTTGACTGACAATACCATTGAAGTTATTTTAGAAAAAAATCGTAGTGGGGCACGTGGAACGGTCAAATTGATGTTCCAAAAAGAGTACAATAAATTCTCAACCATTGCCCATTTTGAAGAAAGTTAGGAGAAATAGATGAGTAGTGATGCTTTTGCTGATGTGGCAAAGATGAAAAAAATCAAAGAAGATATTAAAAACCATGAAGGGCAATTAGTTGAAATGACCTTAGAGCATGGTCGTAAACGTGAAAAAACAAAAGTTGGACGTTTGACAGAAGTGTATCAATCTCTCTTTATTGTTGAATACACAGACGCAGCTTCTATGCCAGGAACTCCAGAAAATACTTATGTTGAATCTTACACTTACTCGGATATTTTGACTGAGAAAACTTTGATTCGTTATTTAGATAAAGAGTAACTAGGGCTTTACAAGTCCTAGTTTTTTTGTTATACTAAGTTTTATGTGAAATAGCAGCAATAAGAATATGGAGCTCGTCAACAGTTAGTTGTTAAATTAGTAACCTTTGCTGTTTGGGCGAAGATTAACTGCACGAATCAGGATTCTTTTAAGACTATTTCCATAATAAATTTTTTATGGAGGACATTTCAATGTCACGTTATACAGGACCATCATGGAAACAAGCTCGTCGCTTGGGGCTTTCACTTACAGGTACAGGTAAAGAATTGGCACGTCGTAACTATGTGCCAGGTCAACATGGACCAAACAACCGTTCTAAACTTTCTGAGTACGGTTTGCAATTAGCTGAGAAACAAAAACTTCGTTTCTCTTACGGAATGAACGAAAAACAATTCCGTAACTTGTTCGTTCAAGCTTCAAAAGTTAAAGGTGGAACACTTGGTTTTAACTTCATGCTTCTTCTTGAGCGTCGTCTTGACAACGTTGTTTACCGTCTAGGTCTTGCAACAACTCGTCGTCAAGCACGTCAATTCGTTAACCATGGTCATATCTTGGTTGATGGTAAACGTGTAGATATCCCATCATATCGTGTTGAAGTTGGTCAAGTGATTTCAGTTCGTGAAAAATCAATTAAAGTACCAGCGATTCTTGAAGCGGTTGAAGCAACACTTGGTCGTCCAGCTTTCGTATCATTTGATGCTGAAAAATTAGAAGGTTCATTGACTCGCTTGCCAGAGCGTGATGAGATCAACCCAGAAATCAACGAAGCTCTTGTCGTTGAATTCTACAACAAAATGCTTTAATTTTAAGTATTATATTCAAAAAGTCCATGTCTTATGGACTTTTTTATTTTGTTGAAAACCATACTTTCTTCTGGTTCAATTGACTGGTAAGATAGAGTAAATTGATAGTGATGACGGTATCTTTGAATAGTTTAGGCTTTCTTTTATTTTTTCTTTATGTAAAAGTCGTCTATTTTGTGAAAAAATATACTTGAAAATAAATGAGCGTACCCATTGACAAAACTCTTACTTTCTTGATATATTATTATATGAAAACGCTATCAAAATAAGGAGGTTGTTATGACAACTAAAGATATCAGCCCTAAAAAGGGTATTCTCATGTTTTATACCTTGCTGATTGCTTATATCACATTTGCAGCCAGCTGGGTCGGCGGATCTAGTTTAGGTCCCCAAGTAGTTGCAACGTTTTTTGGAGATAAAGGGGTTGACCCAACTATCTCGGAAATGGTTAACTATACAATCACGATTGCTCGTGTTATTGCCAATTTCTTAGCAGCGGCTGTTTTGGTTAAATTAGGTATTAAAAAAGCGGCACAAGTAGCCATTGCTCTTCTCTGTTTTGCCATGGTGGCAGCTTGGATGCCTAACTATTGGTTCTACATCGTAGCTCGTATGATTATGGCACTTGGTGGTTCAATGATCATGGTTTATATGAACCCAGTCGTTGTTCGCTTTGTTTCTCAAGATAAAAAACTGTTCTACTCATCTTTTATCACTGCTAGTTACAATATTGGCGCTTTCTTAATCGCAGTAGCTTTTGCTCTATGGGCAGACGCTTTGCGTATGGATTGGCGTATTACCCTTAGTGGTGTTGCATTCGTTGCGATTGTAACCTTTGTTGTTTGGTTGGTTTGTGCTGAAGATTTTGAAACAGGAGGTCAAAGTACCGATCAAGTGGCAACTTACTCATACGGTATGGCTCTTAAAGATTCGTTTGTATGGCGTTTTGCTGTCGGATTTGCAGCCTTTCTTATCCTTTATGTAATGTCACTAAACACTGTTCCAAATCAATTGGCAAAAGAATTCCCAGAAATTTTCCAAGCTAGTTACATGGTTCTTGCTGTATCTGGTGGTGGTATCATGGGAACCTTGGTTCGTTTGAAGAGTCCTGTAAACCGCGAACGTAAACCATACTTGGTAATGCTAGGTATTCTTGCAATTGCGTCAATGGCACTTGGTATTATTTCAGTAGCTGTCCTTAAATTATCGCTACTAGCTTACCTATTGTTCTTTGTGAGTGGTTTCTTGATTTTCTACCAATATGCAGTTTATCTCAATATTCCACATGAGTTGCCAAATATGAACCCACAAAAAGCAACCTTGATGTTTGGTATTATCTGGGGTGTAACTTATGGTCTTTACACTATCTTGAATTTCATTTGGAGTTGGATTTATGCCAACATGGGTTACTGGGCATCTAACATCTTCTACTTCCTAGTACCAGTTGTTTATCTTTTGATGATCATGACACTCCCAGAAACTTATAAGAAAAAATAACAGATAAAAAACAGTCCAAGTGACTGTTTTTTTGTTGTTTCAAAAAATATATAAAAAATTTATATATTAGGCTTGACAGGACAATTAACTTGCTATATACTTGATGTATAAAATATTTATATATAAAAATTATATATAATAAAAAAGGAGGAAAAAGATGTACTTTCCAACGTCATCTGTTTTGATTGAATTTTTAATCTTGGCGATTGTTGATCGTGACGATTCCTATGGTTATGAAATTAGTCAAACAGTTAAGTTTTTAGCAAGTATCAAGGAGTCAACCCTTTATCCAATCTTGAAAAAATTACAAAAGGCAGGTTATTTGGAAACCTATAGTAAGGAATATCAGGGGCGACAGCGAAAGTATTATACGATTACAGAACAAGGGCGTCAGCAGTTAGAATTTTTGAAGCTAGCTTGGCAAGATTATCGCACGACAGTGGATAACATTATTGAAGGGAGATTGAACAATGACTAAGACCGAGTATTTGGGAAAATTAAGTAAGTATTTGAAGAAGTTGCCTCGAGAAGATTATCAAGAGGCCATGGATTATTTTGAAGAATATTTTGCTGAGGCAGGGCCTGATAAAGAAGCTGAAATTATGGCAGAGTTAGGTAGTCCTAGGCAGGCAGCTCAAGATATTATTGACAATATTTTAGACAAACATTTGCTAGATGAGAGTAAACAATCATCGAATAAAAAACTTATCTTAATTCTAATCTCAGCAATTCTAATTAGTCCCTTTGCGATTCCAATCTTTCTTCTGTTAATTGGTGTCGTGGTGACTATGACCGTGTTTGGATTCGCTGTTATGATGACACTTGTTTTTGGCTTTGGAGTTAGTTTGTGGGAAGCGTATATGTTGGCTCAAACATCTCTAGCAGCAGCGAGTATGTCAGTAGGATTAGCCTTGGTATGTTTAGCAATTTTTCTGTTCGGTGTCTGGTTTATCTTGATATTAGGAAAAATGCTGCTTTGGGTAGTTCTTGTGATGATGAAATGGATTAGAAAAAGAGGGAAAAAAGCATGAAAAAATGGCAAAAAAGACTGTTTCTAACAGGTAGTATTAGTGCAATGTTGGGTCTAGGATTTTTAGGACTTGGCTATCTTAATGGAGGCCTTGATGATATTAAAACGTATTCAGGAGATTTTGTTCAACAAACCGAGACTTACGATCAAGTGACTGATCTGGATTTGACCTTGTTTACACGTCGTATGAAAATTGAAGAATCAAGTGATGATAAGGTTCACCTGTCTTACTATGATAATAAGAATTATCTAGGTCAGCTAAACGTTAGAAATAATCAGGGTAAATTAACTCTTAGTGAAGAAAGTAATCAATCAAGAGTTACAGGTTTCTTGACTGCTGTTGGGTATTTTTTGAATGATAAACAATCAGAGAAGCAGACGGTGGTGCTATCTATTCCAAAGGGGAAACGTTTAACGAGTGTAGTTGGTGATGTTGTCCTAGGAGAAATTCAAATCAATAATCAAGTGATTGATCAAGTTGATTTAGTAGGCAGTGTTAATGTTCAATCGAGCCAAATTTTTGGTGGTCGTATCACAAGTGGAGATGGTGAAAGTATGCAGCTGTCTTTCCAAAACAGTCAATTGGATAATTTAAGACTAGATGTAGTAGAAAGTACTGTTCTATTTACTAATACCAATCTTGCTCAATCTAACATCATCTTGAGTGGAGGGGATTTGACTGCTAATAATCTAACTTTGGATAAGGTTACTCTTACTGGTTCTTCTACAGAGATTGACATTAGCGGCCTTTCTCTAAAAGAAGATGTTAAATTGACTAATGAGGACAATAGTATCAATCTTCAGTTAGCCTCAGATAGTAGAAACAAATTAGGACTTGACTTGTCGGTGATGGGTGGCACCTTAAAAGTTGCTCCTGATCTTATGAAGGGTGCCAACACTCAACAAGGAGAAGATGATTTCCAACAAGTCACCAAGACCTTGGATGACCAAACAGCACTGCTTACGCTTAATGTCACAGAAGGAGATGTAACACTTGAATAAGTTAATTCCACCTATACAAATAGATGGAGTTTTAAGGTTTTCAAATTGACTAAAATTTTTTAAAAAAATAAGAAAACTCTTGACAAAAGAAAGCGCTATCTATATAATATAAGTGTAAAGAGGTTAACGTTAACTGAATAAATTAATGATGGAGGTTTCGTTATGAATTTTTTAAAAAAACTATTTTCTCGTAACGAAATTAATTTAGGTATTCTATCTTTTGGTTATACTGGAAAAAAATGGCATTGGTAGGAGTAAGGAGTATTTTAATCCTTGCATATTATATAATTTAAAGTAGCTACTAATAGTTGCAGTTGAAAGGAGATAGTTATTCCTTTCAACTGTTTTTATTTATTGAAAGTTTGATATATGACAGAAAACTATCATAAAGTTGAATCTGTAATGATTCCAATTGGAATGGTTGTAACGGCAGGACTGTTTATTAATGTGGGTAACATTTTAGTTATCTTGTTAGGTATAGATAATCAAGTGATGATGAATATAGTTTTAGCTATTTCATCTTCAATAGGATTTATAGCAATACCATTATTATTTTTACATTATTTAGGATTTAAACTCATTAAACTTAAATTTAATGTTGGTTCTGCTATTATTTTAACCACTATTGTTTTGTTTATTTCTATTTTTATTTTTAAATCAGAAGAGGTTGCTCATGCATTTATTATTGCAACGTGTGAGGAGATTTTATTTAGATTAATTATACTAAGCGTATTATTATCTAGTTTTAAAAAACGAGATGCTATAATTCTAGGATCTCTAATGTTTGGAATTCTTTTGCATTTAAATGGTGATTTTCTAATAAATTTTATGACAAAATTTCCTGCTAGTATTATTTTATATATTTTAGCAGATCGTTTTGGTCTACAAAGTGCAATTGCTTTTCACTGGTTTTATAATATTTGTATTGGAAGTCTGCTTGGATAAGGAGAGTGCTCTATGTTATTTTATATCATTATATCGAGTATACTAAATATTCTCGCAATAATTATTGGAACAAAATATCTGTCACATTTAACAATTTTAGGATTTACTTTTATTATTTATCTTTTTCCAATAATATTGAACTCAGTACTTTCTGTTTTAGCGATGTTGAAAAAGAATGTCACTGTATATTATTGTTTTGTTTTCCCATTATTTTCTCTATTGACTTATATTGTGATAGGATTATTTTTAGATGGTTCAACTCTATGGGTTAAATTTGTTCAGAATAATACGATAACCAACGGAGAGATGTATATTAAGGTAAATAATAGTTTAATTGAACCATCTCAGATAATATTTGTATTTTTGCTTTATTTTTTAGTGGAATACATCGGCTTAAAAATTTTAGAACGTATGGTACAAAAAAATGGCAGTAATTGAAGTAAAAAATTTAGGAAAAAAATATAAAGGCAATAGTTTCTACTCTTTGAAAGATGCTAACTTTATCATTGAAGAAGGAGATATTGTCGGATTAGTTGGTAAAAATGGTTCAGGAAAAAGTACTTTATTGAAAATATTATCAAAATCTCAAATGCCGACAGAAGGTAATGTGTTTTTTAATGGTAAAGATATTTTTAAAAAAGATAATATTCTTAAAGATTTCGGAATTATGATAGAACCTGTATTTTTCCCTCAAATTAGTGTTGAAGAAAACTTAAAATTATACCTTAAAATTCATAAAAAAGAACAATATTTGGATAATATTGAGAAAACATTGAGATTAGTTGGGCTTTGGGAGGCAAAAGATAGAAAACCAGTGGCTTTTTCGTTTGGTATGAAACAACGAACGGCTTTAGCTTTAGCGCTTATTACAGAGCCTAAAGTTGTATTATTAGACGAACCATTTGTTGGTTTAGATCCAATTGGAGTTAAAAATCTATTGGAGATTTTGAAAAAATGGTCAGAATTAAATAAAACATCAATGCTTATATCTAGTCACCAATTAGCAGAATTGGAAGGGTTATGCACCCGCTACATTTTTATTGAATCAGGGGTCACCAATGACAATATTAATACGAAGCAAAACAGCATGATGATAGAGTTAAATGATTGTTTAAGTGATGAAAATCGTTATTTGATAGAGGAGCTTATAAATCATTATGGATTAGATTATAACGAGAATAATATTGAAATAACTAATTCTATCAATAATCAAGAGTTAAATGATATTTTAGGACAACTTGCAGCTGCTAGTCTAATCAAAAATGTTTTATCAAAAAAAGATAGTTTAGAAAGATTATTTGTGGAGGAATAAACATGAATTACTTAACTTTACCTTTTTTTAAAGCATTGTTAAAGAAAAAAGAATCAAAGATTGCATTAGCTTTCAGCTTATTTCCGATGTTACTTATTGCTGTAGGTCTATTTAATACAAATTTTATGCGACTAAGCGCACCAGAAGGTTCGTTAAGTTTTTTAGAATTTTTTAGTGCAGTCTTATCGACACAATATCAGATGACTCTACCATTGATCGTTTTTATTTATATTGTTAGTACAATTTTTAGAGATGAAATAACAAGTAGTGTGATGTATCTGTATAAGGATGTCAGTAGAAAAATTATTTTAGATGCAAAGCTAGGGGGAATCCAGCTATTTCAAATATTGTATCTGACGATAACCTTCTTTTCGTCATTAGTTACTTACTATACTTACTTGATTCATCAATCTTATACGTCCGGAAGATTGCTTCCTAATAATACTGACGATTTGCAATATACCATAATCAGTATTTTGGGGACGATTCTGGTATTTGTTCTGTGTATGATGGTGGCTAGTTTGTCTTCAATTGTTCTAACAAATGGTTTTACAATGCTTGTGGGAATTATTTTTGCACTTGTTTCATATATAGCTCCCCATCTTGATTTACTCAAATATGTATTTCCGAATGGTTATATTAATGTTTTGGACGAGTTCTCTTTTGGAGATAGTTTATTGATTCTTACGCTGTTATTCATGATATATTCAACTGTTATATATGTAGTTTCACTACACTTATATAATAAAATTCAATATTAGTAAGCTGAGGTGGAGGATGGGGAATAAAAAAAGATTATCTATCGTATTTCTAACTAAGCGTTTTTTTCTTAAGTCAGAACAATTCTTATTTTTATTAGGATTAGTTCTAAGTATAATAGGTGCTTTGTCTGCACTTATTTTACCTTTTATTGTAGGAAGTTTAACTGATAATGATAAAATGAATTATATTTTATCACATAAAGGCATACTTTTTATAGGAGTGGTTATCGTTTTTATCATTTATATTATTCAGGGATTATCTGCATTTTTACTGGGTAAAGTTGGTGCGGGTGTTATTAAGAATATGGAAAACGAATTTGTTAATCATAGTTTATCGTTGCCTATTGATCAATTAAATAAATTTTCGGCAGGAGATCTTGCAAGTCGCTTGACAAATGATATATCAGCAACAGCTAGAGTGATAACAACAACTATTCCCTAATTAGTGATAAATAGTATTATTGTTTTGGGTACGAGTATTATTCTTGTGTCAATAAACTTTAGACTTACAATGATAGCTTTTTTAGTAACAGGGCTGGCTAGTTTACTTTTTATACCATTTAATAGAAAGTTAGAACAACTTTATCATCTACATCAAAGTTATTTAGGTACGATTAGTGGAAATTTTACTCAAAGGATTTTGAATAATAAATTAGTGAAATCTTATTTAGGAGAAAAACAAGAAGCGAATTCCTTCAGTGCTAGATTTGATAATATTTATTCTAATTTTGTTAATATGGTTAAAACGGCATCTATTCTTAATACTTTAATATCTGGTTTGTTAATTTTTCTAGTATTTAGTTTTCTATTATATACTAGTTGGCAAGTCAATAAGGGACTTCTATCTATTGGTGAAATGGTGACCTTTATTTTATATATTATTCAAGTAATTAGTCCGATGACAAGTATTTTTACTAGTATATCGGAGTTTTTTGAATCTAGAGGAACCTTACAACGTATTACACATGTTTTAAATGCTGATATTGAGGTCGATTTATCAGAAGAAGCTAATTTTGATATTTTAAAAGGAGAGATTTCATTACATAACTTATCTTTCAGCTATAACAAAGATAAGAAAATTTTAAATAATATCAATATAGAACTCCCAGCCAAAAAATTTATAGCCATAGTTGGACCCAGCGGTTCTGGTAAGACAACTTTATTTTCTTTACTATTAAAATTTTTTAATAACTACGACGGAGATATTTTAATAGACAATATTTCTTTAAAAAATATTTCTGCGAAATCTATGAGGAAACAAATTTCTTGCGTTTTTCAGGAAAGTGGCTTTTTTTCAGGTTCTATCAGGGATAATTTACTATACGGAAAGAATAGCGATGCGACTGATGTAAGTGTCCAAGATGCCATACAAAAATCAGGAGCAAGTGAGTTCATCTTTCAATTTTCAGATGGCTTAGAAACCATTATTGGAGAGGAAGGAGTACAGCTTTCTGAGGGACAAAAACAAAGGTTAAATATTGCTCGAGCTCTAATAAGTAGTCCTAAAATTTTATTAATGGATGAGGTAACAGCAAATCTTGATACAATAACTGAAAATCTTGTTATTCAGAGTCTTTTGGAAATAAAAGAAACGGTAACTACTATTGTTATTGCACATCGTTTAAAAACTATTGTTGAATCTGATTTAATTATCGTATTGGAAAAGGATGGAACAATAAAACATTTTGGGCCCCATCAACAACTACTTGAACAAAGTGAAACTTATAAAAAGTTGTATAACGAAAGCTTATTTTAGAGATTTCGAGTATCAGTTTATTCAGGATATAAAAGTATACGAAATATCTCTGGAACATTTGATTCAAGAGGTTTTAATCATAAGAAATCAGTTTAACTAAGGTTTAAAATTTTTAAAAAGATAATTTTTATTTACTTACAGAAGATTCAATGTTTACTGGTAAACTTGAATCGTTAAAATAATTTTTCTAATTTAATATATATATAAGAAAAGCCCATTAAATTGGGCTTTTTGAAAGGTTATTTATGCCCCCTGCAGGGATCGAACCTGCGACCCACGGATTAAGAGTCCGCTGCTCTGCCAGCTGAGCTAAGGAGGCGACATGCTGTATTGGTGCCGTTATCCACGATTTGTATTGAACCCGTACAAAGTAAACAGGTGGGCGACTCGCTTTGACTTAGTTGTTTCCGAGTGTAACGGCCTACATACTGCCAAAAGACTTTTGTCTCCCGAAAATACAAAAAATAGTCGGTCAACACTTAGTGTGGATTCGTACACCACAGCAATTTTTATATCTTTATCATATCACATTTATTAAAAAATTCAAGTCCTAGCAGTCATTTTTTGAGAAGGCTTTCATGGTTTTTTAAGAGTTGGTCGATTCGTTCTTTGGTCATGGCTAAGGCTCGTTCATACTTTCCTGTTTGATTGGGTTGAAAATAATTTGCCCTAGCCAATTGTTCAGGTAGGTAATCTTGTTTAACCCATTTGTCAGGATAGTTGTGGGGATAAAGATAGTTTTGGGCATTGCCTAATTCTTGGCTACCAGCATAATGCCCATCTCTTAAGTGTCTAGGAATAGGAAGATTGCCATGCGTTTTCAAATCAGCTAGAGCTTGATCCATAGCCAGATAGGCTGAGTTGGATTTTGGAGATAAAGCTAAATCAATCACCACATTTGCAATCAATATCCTTGCTTCAGGAAAACCGATCTTTTGAGCGGCCTCAAGGGCAGTTACGGTATGAATTTGGGCTTCTGGGTTAGCGAGTCCAATATCTTCATAAGCAATCACAGTCAATCGTCTAGCCAAACTAGGTAAATCTCCTGCTGCAATCAGGCGAGCAGCGTAGTGAAGGCTAGCATTAACATCTGAACCACGGATTGATTTTTGTAGGGCTGATAAGGTATCGTAATGCCCATCACCATTTTTATCCATGGTGATGTAAGACCTTTGCAGGCTATTTTGGATAATATCTAGCGTGATATGACGACTACCGTCTTTTTCTTCTGGGGTAGATAAAACGGCTAAATCAAGTGAATTGTAGGCTGAACGCAAATCACCATTGGTGGAAATGGCGATGAAGTTCAAGGCGTCCTCATCAAGTCTTACTGGGAAAGGAAACCCTCTTTCCTTATCAGTTAATGCTAGCTGGATAGCTTGTTTGACTTGGTCAGTGGTCAAGGGTTCTAGCTCAAAAATCTGTACTCGGCTACGAATGGCAGGGGTGACAGAGAAGAAAGGATTTTCTGTTGTTGCCCCAATCATAATCATTATTCCTTGCTCTAGGAGCGGTAGCAGAAAATCTTGCTTGGTTTTATCCAAACGGTGGATTTCATCAAGTAGAAGCACTAAACCACCTGAAAATTTAGCTTCTTCAGCAATTTCTTGCAGTCGTTTTTTGCTATCAATCGTAGCATTAAAGGTACGAAAGGCATACTTGGTTGTGCCAGCGATAGCACTAGCAATCGACGTCTTACCAATGCCAGGTGGGCCATATAAAATCATAGAGGTTAAACGGTTGGCTTCCACCATTCGACGGATAATTTTACCTGTGCCAACCAAATGCTCTTGGCCGATAATCTGATCAATGGTTTGGGGTCGCATGCGAAGAGCGAGATTGTCTATCATAAGTATCCTTTCCAATGCTTTATGGTATAATTATTATACTATATTTAGATAGTGGGGAAAAGAAGATGACTCAAGTGACAGTTGCGATTTTAGAAGATTATTTGCGTCATCGCTATGGAGCAGGAATGCCTGAGCAAGCTCTTTTTATGAAATTGGTGGAAGAAATTGGCGAAGTGGCAGAACTACTCAATCAGCGTGCAGGTCGTAAAGATATAGTAGCTGAAACAGACTTATCTGAACGTTTGGCAGAAGAGTTGGCAGATATTTTACATTATACTTTGGCTTTGGCTGCAGTTAATCAATTAGATCTGACCAAGACAATCTTAGAAAAAGATAGGCAAGCATCGGTCAAATACGGTCATCAAACTAATCTAGAAACATTTATGGAACAAAGGAGATAACAATGGCAAAGTATGGTTTTTTATCAGTATTGGAAGAAGAAATGGATAAGCATTTTCACTATGATTATGCGATTGATTGGCAAAAGCAAAATCATGCAGTGGAGTTGAGTTTTATTTTGGAAGTAGGATTGGCAGATGTGGAAGAGCCAGTAGCCTTGGAAGAATTTGTTCTTTTTTACAATCCAGAAAAGACCAAGTTTGACGCAGAAGACTATCTAGTGGCTCTGCCATTTGAACCTAAAAAAGGCTTTTCACGAGAATTTCTAGCCTATTTTGCTCAATACCTTAACCAAGTGGCAGGTGAGGGCTTAGATGGTATCATGAACTTTCTCATGGACGATGAGCAGGAAGATTTTGTCATGACTTGGGACAATGAAACCTTTGAAAAAGATAAGGTAGAACTGATTGAAACAGATTACTATGCTTATCCGAGGTATTGAGAGGTGCATATGGAAGAAATCAAAAAAAAAATTCTGAAGGAATTAAGAAGTAATTATAAATCAGAACATGTAATTCCAGGGCTGAAAATTAAAAATTCGAAATCAGATGAGTGGACGGTAGATTTTGCTATTGTAGATACTAAGATAAATACTATTCTTGCTATTTTTCAGATAAAAGAATTGACTACAGAGCAAAGCCAAGACAGCTTGACTGGTTATAACGGTGTCATTGGTAATTTACAGAAGGCAGTAGGTTGGGCTATCCCAGTTTATTATATACTTGTTGATAAAAATCAGGAAAAGAAATATTCATATAATCAATTATACAAAAAAGATAAGAAATTTAAATTTCAAGAAGTGTCTTTACCAACAAACAAAGAATTGAAAGTGCAATATAATATACTAAATCGAGAAAGTCTTACAAATTTTAATAAGCAGGCTTTAACGGATTTAGAAAAATGGTGTAGAATTTGTGCCGTAGTACTTTTGGTAATATTTGTTGTTTACAAAATATTGTCATATTTTTTAGAGTTTAGCTTAACAGTTATTGACTTAGTATTGATATTCAGTGCTACTTTATGTGTGTTGTTTCCATACGTAGAAAAGATAACATATGGGAAGTTTGAAATTAAGAATTATGAAATAAAAGAACATAAGAATAGTGATTCTAAATAAAATGAGGTTTGTGTATGGATAAATGGCAGGAAATTGAACTCACGGTGAAGCGTGAGCAGGAAGAATTGGTTAGTAATCTCTTAATCGAAACAGGTAGTCAGGGGGTTGCTATTAGTGATTCAGCTGATTATCTTGGACAGGAAGATCGTTTTGGTGAGCTTTATCCTGATGTAGAGCAGTTAGATATGATTAAGGTGACGGGATACTATCCAGATACGATGGAGTTGATGCAAGTGCGTCAGCAAATCGAGCAGGGCTTGGCGACTTTACAGGTGCTTGATGCAAGCATTCGTGTGCAAGATTTGGCTGAGGAAGATTGGGCTGATAATTGGAAGAAGTACTATGAACCGGCTCGGATTACCCATGATTTGACCATTGTGCCATCTTGGACGGAGTATCGGGCAAGTGCTAATGAAAAAGTTATCCGCCTAGATCCAGGTATGGCATTTGGGACGGGAACACACCCGACCACTAAGATGAGTTTATATGCCTTGTCGCAGGTTTTGCGTGGTGGTGAAACCGTTCTTGATGTTGGGACAGGGAGCGGAGTTTTGTCTATTGCCAGTTCATTACTAGGTGCTAAGGAAATATATGCCTATGATTTGGACGATGTGGCCGTGCGCGTGGCACAGGACAACATTGCCCTTAATCAGACCGTGGCTAATATCAAGGTGGCAGCAGGCGATTTGTTGCGTGGTGTGGAGCAAGAAGCTGATGTTATTGTCGCCAATATCTTGGCTGATATTTTGGTCAATCTGACTGAAGATGCTTACCGTTTGGTCAAGGATGAGGGGTACCTCATCATGTCTGGCATTATTTCAGACAAGTGGGACTTGGTTAAAGCCAAGGCTGAAGAAGCGGGTTTCTTCTTAGAAACTCACATGATTCAGGGTGAGTGGAATGCCTGCATTTTCAAAAAAACAGAGAATGTTTCAGGAGTGATTGGTGGCTAATGCAAGAATATTTTGTAAAGGGAGTACCGACTGGGCAGAACGTGATAATAACAGATAAGGATACCATCAAACACATGTTCACGGTCATGCGTTTGCAAACGGATGATCAAGTGATTTTGGTATTTGAAGATGGAATCAAACGTTTGGCAAAGGTAGTGGATCCAGCTAGTCAAACTTTTTTGATTGTAGAAGAACTGTCTGATCATGTTGAGCTACCAGTTGAGGTGACGATTGCCGTAGGATTTCCCAAGGGAGATAAGTTAGACTTTATCACGCAAAAGGCGACGGAATTAGGAGCTAGTCAGATTTGGGCCTTTCCGGCAGACTGGTCGGTTGTGCGTTGGGACAAGAAAAAATTAAACAAAAAAGTTGAGAAATTAACGAAGATTGCTCAAGGAGCAGCTCAACAAAGCAAGCGAAATCGCATACCTCATGTTGAACTTTTTGCAGACAAGCAGGAATTTTTAGCTCAATTATCCCAGTTTGATCAGATTTTTTTGGCTTATGAAGAGAGTGCCAAGGCGGGTGAAAAATCGAATTTGGTCAAGGGGCTAGAACAAGTCGCGTCTGGCCAGAAATTACTCTTTATTTTTGGGCCAGAAGGGGGCATGTCGCCAGCAGAGGTTGATCTACTTACAGATTCTGGCGCTCAAGTAGTGGGCTTGGGTCCTAGAATTATGCGTGCAGAAACAGCTCCCCTATATGCCCTTAGTGCCCTTAGCTATGCCTTAGAGCTAAACACTTAACAGGCAGTAGAAAATAGCATGCCTTTTCTAACAGATATGATGAAAAATACAGCTTTACCATGAGTGGTTTTAGTGGCTTGATTTGATAAGGTTTTGGGAATTTTAATCACTTATGGTATAATAAAAGGTAAGTTAGATAGGTGGAATAGCGTTTTGAGAAAAAGTTATCGGGTAAAAACAGAAAAAGACTTTAGTTTGATTTTTGATCAGGGAAAAAGTGTGGCCAATCGTAAGTTTGTTGTCTATTTTTTGGTCAAAGATCAAGCTCACTTTCGAGTTGGTTTATCAGTTAGCAAGAAGCTAGGTAATGCTGTTGTTCGTAATGGCATTAAACGACAATTTCGCCACTTATTACAAGAGTTTTCTCCTCATCTGTTAGCCTATGATTTTGTCGTCATTGCTCGAAAAGGAGCGGAGGAACTTAATCATCAAGACTTCAAACAAAACCTGCGTCATGTGTTAAAATTAGCAGGACTTTACCAGGAAGGGAATAATCATGAAGAAAAAACTAATGTTTAGCACATGGATTTTAGGAGCACTTTTATTCCTATCAGCATGTGGTCAAGAACCTGTAACCAGTCAGTCAAAGGGCTTGTGGGATAGTTTGGTTTATCTCTTTGCCCAAGCCATCAAAGGACTGGGTTTTGGTGACCAAGTTTGGTTGGGGATTGTGCTATTTACCTTGCTGATTAGAACGCTTCTTCTGCCCTTGTTCAATATGCAGATGCGTTCGAGTCAGAAAATGCAAGAGCTCCAACCGCAACTGCGTGCGTTACAGGTGAAATATTCTGGTCGTGACACAGACAGTCGTCTGCGTTTGGCAGAAGCCAGTCAAGCTCTATATAAGGAGTACGGCGTCAATCCGTACGCTAGTCTGTTACCACTACTGGTTCAGATGCCAGTGTTGTTGGCCCTTTATCAAGCACTGACTCGTGTGGATTTTCTCAAATCAGGAACATTTTTCTGGGCAGAGATTGCCCAACCAGATCCCTATTTTATCCTACCTGCTCTAGCAGCCATCTTTACTTTTTTATCGTCTTGGCTGATGAGTAAGGCTGCAGTAGAAAAGAACGGTGTTATGACAGCTATGACTTATATGATGCCAATCATGATTCTATTGATTAGTTTTAGCTTGGCAAGTGGAGTTGTCTTGTACTGGGTGGTGTCAAATGCCTATCAAGTTTTCCAAATTTTACTCTTGAACAATCCTTTCAAGGTGATTGCTGAGCGTGAACGTTTGGCCCAAGAAGAAAAAGAAAAAGCGTCCAAAATTCGCCGTGCACAAAAGAAAGCACAAAAGCGTAAAAAATAAGGAGACAAGCATGGTTTTATTCACAGGAAAAACTGTTGAAGAAGCAATTGAAAAGGGCTTGAAAGAATTAAACTTGTCACGTCTGAAGGCTCGTATTCAAGTGGTTTCTCGAGAAAAAAAGGGGTTCTTGGGTTTTGGTAAAAAACCTGCTCAGGTTGAGATTGAATCAATTAGTCCAATTCAGCCCAAGTCACCGAGTGTGTCAAGCACGCAAGAGCGTGACCTTTCCCAAACTTTTGGTGATACAAGAGAGCTTCGTAAAGTAACAAGCATTATCAAACGTTTGGAAGAACGTGGCGAATTGCAGGCAGATGTGGTTCCAGAAGAAGATTTGTCAGAATCTAAGATTTTCTCAAAAGCCTTGTTGAAAGAAGCTCTAGGCTTAAATTTTGAACAAGAAGAGCAAGTAGTAGAAACAGAGCCTGAAGAAGAGTCCTTTAATATTGAAGACGAACCAGTAGCTCAGTCAGTAACAGAAGATGAACCACAAGAAGAAGTGGCTGATGTGGACACGACAAATGAGCAACTGGCTCAAGCAACTGAACAGGTCGTTGACTATGTGCAAACCATTATTGATGAAATGGATGTTGAGGCTGACATTGCAGTCAGTCATCAAGGGCGACGTATCAAATTGCAGATTGATACCTCAGAAGCTGGTCGTGTGATTGGTTATCATGGTAAGGTTTTGAAGTCCCTACAATTACTGGCTCAAAACTTTTTACATGACCGCTATGACCGTCAATTTGTGGTATCAATCAATGTGCATGACTATGTCGAACATCGCATGGAAACCTTGGTTGATTTTACTCAGAAGATTGCAAATCGTGTCTTAGAGTCAGGTGAGGCCTATACGATGGATTCGATGAGCAATCAAGAGCGTAAGGTGGTTCATAAGACCATTTCCAAACAAGAAGGAGTAACCAGCTACTCAGAAGGTAGCGATCCGAATCGTTATGTGGTTGTAACCCCAATTAACTAGGAAAAGAGAGGAGTTCCCTCTCTTTTTATCTGCACAATTTAACCGTTGACGATTTAATATTAGCCACTTAGCCCAAGTTTACCCACAAGGTGTCTTTTATTTGCTATGATAAAGACAAGAAATGAGAAAGGAGAACACAATGAAATGGCAGTTTAAGGAAGACGTCACACAAAATGAATTAAGTGTCACGATTAGTAAGCAGGCCTACGATCAAGAAGTTGCTGCCTTGGTTTCTTATCTGGCTGATTTTAGTCATGGAACAGCCACGATGATTCCCATAAAAACAGCCGATAGGATAGTCATGCTTGCAGTAGCTGATGTGGTTTTGGTTGAAGTATCTGGCGATGATTTGCTTATCAAAACTGAGCATCAAACCTTGGTTTTTCGAGAACGGTTGTACCGCTTCAAGGAAAAACTATCTACGACAGATTTTGTACAAGTTTCTCGTCAGACCATTATCAATATCAATCATCTCAAAAGTTTAGAGGCTAGTTTTTCAGGTAATCTGTTAGCCCATTTGACAGGTGGTTTGAAAACTAGTGTTAGTCGCCGTTACGTAAAAGATCTAGAAAGGATTTTAGGGATATGAAATTATTAAAATCATTTATCATTGGAGTAGGCATTGAAGCAATTATCTTTTTATGCTATATTGTCGCCATTGGTTTTGTGCCGACAGCTTATCAACTTATTAGTGTGCTAGGGTTTGGTGGCTTGATGGGAGTGGCAGCTTTGATTTTAGATTTGGAGAGTATTAACTTTGTGAGTCGATTGGTCTTGCATTTTTGTAGTATATTTCTACTTGTGGTTGTAATGCTTTTGTCAAATCAATGGTTAGATATGACAAACATTTTATCTATTGTCCCTAGTTTTGTGTTTATTTATGTTGTTATATGGCTAGTTTCATTTAGTTACGATATAGCTGTTTCAAAAAAGATTAATCAGCATTTGAAGAAAAACCTTGACAAGTAAGGTTATCTAATATAGAATGATAGAGTATGTTTAGTATCTGATCAAAAATAGCCGGCTAAACTAATACGAAAATCTATGAGGAGGTTCCTATCGTGAAACGTACTTATCAACCAAGTAAAATTCGTCGTCAACGTAAACACGGTTTCCGTCACCGCATGTCAACTAAAAACGGTCGTCGCGTACTAGCAAGCCGTCGTCGTAAAGGACGTAAAGTATTATCTGCATAAGATAAAAAGAACCAGCAGTAACTCGAGTCTGCTGGTTCTTCTTTTTTATTGTTCTTTGGGGACTTCTTTCATCAGATAGGTTAGGAATTTTTCGCCCATTTTCGAAAGATTGGCCTTTTGATGTTTCAGGTAAACGATTTCGATTTCGTCGTCAATATCTAAGGGGATGGATGCGATGTTATGGTCATTAAGTTGGCTATTGATGATACCCGTCGCCAAGGTATAGCCGTTTAGGCCGACCATGAGATTAAAGAGGGTGGCGCGGTCACTGACCACGATGGACTTTTTATGTGACATTTGAGAGAGAATTTCCTCTGAAAAATAAAAGGAATTGTGAAAGCCCTGATCATAACTTAGGTAGGGAAAGTCAGCTAGTTCATCAAGGCTGACTCGCTCACGTTGTGATAAAGGGTTGTCCTTGCTGACAAAGATATGAGGATGGGCTTTGAAAAGACTGGCATAGGTCAGTTGATTGTCTTCAAACATCTTAGTTAGCACATCACGGTTATAGTTGTTAAGAAAGAGTACACCGATTTCTGAGCGAAAATTTTTCACGTCATCAATAATTTCCCAAGTCCGTGTTTCACGCAAAAACAGTTCGTACTGGCTCATGTCGATTCCTTTTAACAAAGCCACAAAGGCATTGACCACAAAGGAATAGTGCTGAGAAGAAACGCTAAACAGTTCACGATTGGGCGTTTGATTTTTATAACGTTCTTCCAAAAGAGATGTCTGCTCAACGACCTGTCTAGCATAGGACAGAAATTCAACGCCATCTCTGGTTAAGGTAATCCCTTTTGAATGGCGAATAAAAATGTCAATCCCCATTTCTTGTTCGAGTTCACGAACGGCATGAGAAAGACTGGGCTGGGTGATAAAGAGTTGCTTGGCAGCTTCATTGATACTGCCGGTTTCAACAATTTTGATAATATAATGAAGTTGTTGGATACGCATAGTCTTATTTTAGCACAAAATAAAAGATAAAAATTGAAAAAAAATCTATTCTATGATAAAATGAAGTGATAATTTAAGAAATAATTAAGACAAAGGAACGATATGGCAAAGAGAAGTAGAAAGAGACGTAAGAAGCAGACCAGTTTGAGTGTCGTTAATTTAGCTTTGTTGCTACTTTATACACTTATTTCAATCCTTGTGGTTTTTACCATGTATTCCTATCAATTTTTAAACTTTAGCCAGGTTAACAATATCTATACAGGTGTTTTAGTCCTAGTATTTGTTGTTGGTTTGCTATTTGTATTATTAAGGAAAGCGCCTCGTCTGACAGCTGTTTTGCTGGCACTATTTGCCTTCATTGGTGTTGTAACACTCTTTTTTTTCAAGTCGGCTATTGATGTTACAGGTAAATTAAACGAAACAGCCTCGTTCTCTGAAATGGAAATGAGTGTGGTTGTTCCCAAAGATAGTAATATTTCAGCAATTTCTCAAGTAACGGAAGTTCAAGCACCACTTGGTCGCGACAGAACCAATATTGAAAATGTCATCAACCAGGTACAAGCAGAGAAAAATCACACCTTGCAAGTGCAGGATGTCGAATCTTACTCGGTTGCTTATGACAACTTGTTGGCTGGTTCAAGTCAGGCAATGGTTCTAAACAGTGCTTATGCTAGCTTATTAGAATCAGACTATACCAACAAGCTCAAAACGATTTACACCTATAAGATTAAAAAAGAAGTGACAACAACTGCTCAAACGAATGAAGCAGTTGACGCAGATGTTTTTAACGTCTATATCAGTGGTATCGACACTTACGGTCCGATTTCATCTGTTTCTCGTTCAGATGTCAATATCATTATGACGGTCAATCAAAAGACGAAAAAGGTCTTGTTAACCACCACACCTCGTGATTCTTATGTTCAGATTCCTGACGGTGGTAATAATCAGTACGATAAGCTGACTCATGCGGGACTATACGGTGTGGAAACATCAATGAAGACTTTGGAAAATCTATATGGTATCAATTTAGATTATTATGCGAGAATCAACTTTACTTCTTTCTTAACCCTCATTGATCAGGTTGGTGGTATCGAAGTTTATAACGACCAAGAGTTTACCAGTTGGACAAATAGCAAATACACTTTCCCAGTTGGGAATGTGACCCTAAACTCTGAGCAAGCCTTGGCATTTGTCAGAGAGCGTTATTCATTGGCTAATGGTGATAACGACCGTGGTAAAAATCAAGAAAAGGTCATTGCAGCAGTTATTGGTAAATTGGCTTCAATTAACTCAATTTCAAATTTCTCTGCTATTATCAATGGTTTAAGTGGTTCAATTCAGACTGATATGCCTTTGTCAACGATGATGACGATTGCTAATGGTCAACTAGAATCAGGGACAAATTATGAAGTTATCTCACAAGCTTTAACAGGCACAGGTTCAACGGGTCAATTGCCATCATACGCTATGCCAAATGCTAGTTTGTATATGATGTCTATTGACGAGAATAGTCTGGCTACTGTTAAGCAAGCAATTACAGATGTTATGGAAGGTCGCTAAATGATTGATATTCATTCTCATATTATTTTTGATGTTGACGATGGTCCAAAAACATTAGCAGAAAGCATTGCTTTGGTTACAGAAAGTTACCAGCAAGGCGTTCGAACAATTGTAGCGACATCTCATCGTCGTAAAGGCATGTTTGAAACACCAGAAGATAAAATTTTGGCCAACTTTCAACAATTACAAGTTGAAATGTCAGAACGTTTGCCTGATTTAACCTTGTTGTATGGTGGAGAATTATATTATTCTGGTGATGTCCAAAAAGGATTAGAAAACCAGACCATTCCAACAATGGCAAACACACGATTTGCCTTGATTGAGTTTAGCATGGCAACACCTTGGAAAGAGATTCATAAAGCAGCGACGAAAGTTCTGCTGTTAGGGATTACTCCAATTATTGCTCATATCGAGCGTTATAATGCTTTAGAATATGATAAAAAACGTGTGAAAGAGTTGATTGATATGGGCTGCTATACACAGGTCAATTCAAGTCATGTCTTGAAACCAAAGTTATTTGGTGATAAAGCCAAACTATTTAAAAAACGAGCGAGATTCTTTTTAGAAGAAAACCTGGTTCATTGTGTTGCGAGTGATATGCATAATTTAGCTGAACGTAAACCCTACATGAAACAGGCTAGAGAGATAATTGCTAAAGATTTTGGCTCAAAGCGTGCCAAAGATTTATTTGAAAATAACCAAAAAATATTATTAGAAAATGATTTTATATAGGAGATAAAATGGATACACAAAGCTCTAAGCATTTAGAAATTGACATTCTTTATTTATTGAGAAAACTATGGGGTAGTAAGTTTTTAATTACCCTGATTGCAGCCATCGGCGCTACACTAGGATTGTTGGTTAGTCTTTTCCTAATCACTCCAGAATATACCTCAACAACCCGTATTTATGTAGTTAACCAAAATTCTAATACAAACAATATTACGACACAAGATTTACAAGCGGGTGATTATTTGGTTAATGACTATAAAGAAATCATCACGTCAAATGACGTCTTGTCAGCAGTAATTGCTGAGAATGGTTTGGCTATGGATGTAAGTGAATTATTGAAACAGACTCGTGTCTCTATTCCTGCATCAACTCGTGTCATTTCGATTTCAGTAGAGGATAAAAACCCACAAGAAGCAAGTAAATTAGCTAACTCAATTCGTGAATTATCAGCAGAAAAAATTAAGTCTGTGACGCGTGTCGAGGATGTTACAACATTGGAAGTTGCAGAGCCATCTGATGAGCCATCTTCACCAAAGACAAAACGTAATATCATTCTTGGCGCTTTAGTAGGAGCTATTCTAGCAGTTGTTGGTATTCTATTAGGTGAAGCCTTTGATGATCGCGTGAAACGTCCAGAAGATATTGAAGAAGTTCTTGGAATGACACTATTAGGTGTTGTACCAGATACGGATAAATTGTAAAAGAGGGGATTTTATGTCACAGTTAGAATTAGTTAGAAAAAAAGCTCTGCTAGCTAAGAAAGCAGAGGAATATTATAATTCGATTCGTACTAATATTCAATTTAGTGGTGCACAGTTGAAAACAATTGTTGTTAGTTCCGTCCAACCAAATGAAGGAAAATCAACAACCTCAACTAACTTAGCAATTTCTTTTGCACGAGCAGGATTCAAGACTTTGTTGATTGATGCGGATACTCGTAACTCTGTTATGAGTGGAACGTTCAAAGCTAACGTTCGTATCACAGGGTTGTCGAGCTATTTGTCTGGCAATAGTCAATTGTCAGATGCCATTTGCGATACTAATGTGGAAAATCTGATGGTTATTCCGTCAGGTCAGGTACCACCTAATCCAACCAGTCTATTACAAAATAGTAATTTTACGATGATGTTGGAAACGGTACGTGATTTATATGATTATATTATCATTGACTCACCGCCGATTGGATTGGTTATTGATGCGGCAATTATTGCCAAACAATGTGATGCGAGCATTGTTGTTACAGAAGCAGGAAGTATCAAGCGTAAATTTGTTCAAAAAGCGAAAGAGCAAATGGAGCAAAGTGGTGCACAATTCTTGGGTATTATCTTGAATAAAGTAGATCCGACCTTAGATGCTTACGGTGGCTATGGTGGCTATGGTGGCTATGGTGGCTACGGTCGCTACGGTGAGTACGGTAAGAAAGCTCAAGAATCTAAGAAAAAACGTAAAAGAAAAGAAAAGAAGCAAAAATAGTAGTAAGTTAGGAGAGAAGAAAAATGACTCGTTCACAAACAATTTATATCAATGTTGTTAAACGATTTTTTGATATTATAATTGGTTTATTGGGGATTATTTTTCTTCTTTTTCCTAGTTTCCTTGTCATTTTTGCCATTTATAAATATAAAAAATATGAAGGCAGCATCTTTTTCACACAAGACCGATTCGGTAAAAATGGCAAATTATTTAAAATTATCAAGTTTCGTTCTATGGTGACAAATGCTGAAGAGTTATTGAAAGCTGACAAGGCACTTTATCAGAAATATATTGCTAATAGTTATAAATTACCACCTGAGGAGGATCCTCGTTTAACATCTATTGGTGGATTTATCCGTAAAACTAGCATCGATGAAATTCCTCAATTTGTGAATATTTTAAAAGGTGATATGAGTTTTATCGGCCCTCGCCCAATTTTAAGTGATGAATTAAGTGAATATTCTAAAGAAGAGCAACTTGTTTTGTTATCTGTTAAACCAGGAGCTACTGGTTGGTGGCAAGTGTCAGGACGTAGTGATGTTTTGTATCCTGAGCGTTGTGAGTTAGAGCTTTATTATGTTAGAAATGTTTCATTTATGTTGGATGTTAAGATTTTATTGTTGACGATTAAAAAAGTCTTAATAGGTCAAGGAGCTCATTGATACTAATAGAATAAGAGTATGAGGTAAATATGGCAAAAACATTCCAATCTGTCCGTGTAAATTTCATTATGAATTTTATTTTGACGATTTCTAATTTTATTTTCCCACTTATCACGTTTCCTTATGCTTCACGTGTTTTAGGAGCAAGTGGTGTTGGGACAGTAACGTTTGCCAGCTCGATTATTTCTTATTTTTCTATGGTTGGTATGCTTGGTATTCCAACCTATGCCATCCGAGCCTGTGCAAAGGTAAGAGATGATCAAAAAAAATTAGAAAAAACCGTACAAGAAGTCATGCTATTAAACTTTTTAGTCATGCTTGTTGCTATCTTTTTTCTATTGATTAGCATTTTTTCTATTGATCGCTTTGCTCAAGAAAAAACCTTGTATCTTATTTTATCGAGCACACTCATTTTTAATGTTTTAGGGGTCGATTGGCTATATCGTGCTCTTGAACGATACACTTATATTACAATTCGTTCCATTATCTTTAAGTTTTTGGCCTTAATTTTGTTGCTGTTATTGGTTAAAACAACAGATGACTATGTTTTATATGGAGCTATTAGTGTGTTGGCGTCGGTAGGTTCAAACCTATTGAACTTTCTAAACTTACGTCGCATTATCAATTTAAAACCAAGTGAAAAATTAAATTTACGACCACATATTCGTCCTAGTTTAACCTTTTTTTTGTTGTCAGTATCTGCAATTATTTATCAGAGCGTTGACACAACTTTATTAGGTTTTATGGCTGGCAATGAGGCTGTTGGCTATTATTCTGCCGCAGTAAGATTAAAGCAAATTTTAGTTGGTGTAGTAACCTCTCTAGGAGCCGTACTAATGCCACGCTTGTCTAATTATATTGAAAATGGACGACATGAAGAATTTCAGCGATTACTACAAAAAGCGATTAATTTTGTTTTTGTGGCCTCTTTGCCACTAGCTGTTTATTTTATCTTATTAGCTAAAGAAAGCATTTTATTTTTATCTGGTGATGGTTTTTTACCTTCAGTTCTTCCTTTGCAACTCATTATACCAAGCATTGTGTTTATTGGTTTTTCAAATGTTATGGGATTTCAGGTCTTGGTACCAACCAATCGAGAAATTTTAGTGGTCTATTCAACGATTGCAGGAGCCGTGGTTGATTTAATTCTAAATTTATTTCTCATTCCCTTGTTCGATGCAAGTGGTACTGCTTTTTCAAGTAGTGCGGCGGAATTTGTTGTTGTCTTAGTTCAGGTTTATCTATTGAGAGAACTAATACCGACCTTGTTAAAACAGAGTTCATTGACAAAGGCACTTGGTAGTGTTGTGATTGCAAGTGTCGTGACACTATTGGTAAAACCGTTGTTATCTGGTGTCTTTTTGACATTAGTTATCACAGCCCTGTTATTCTTTAGTTCTTATAGTATAGTTTTGTTATTAACAAAAGAAAAATTTATCACGGAGTTGGTCACTTCGCTAGTTAAAAAGTATAAATAGAGGAGTTATTATGTCACAATACGATTATTTAGTTGTTGGAGCAGGTCTTTTTGGAGCAGTTTTTGCTCATGAGGCAGCTTTGAAGGGTAAAAAAGTGAAAGTGATTGAAAAACGCGATCACATTGCAGGAAATATTTACACGCGTGAAGAAGAAGGCATTCAAGTTCATCAATATGGGGCACATATCTTTCACACATCAGATAAAGAGTTGTGGGATTATGTTAATCAATTTGCTGAATTTAATCGTTATACCAATACCCCAATCGCTAACTACAAGGGAGAAATTTACAATCTTCCTTTCAATATGAATACCTTTAATAAATTATGGGGTGTAGTAACACCAGAAGAAGCGCAAGCTAAGATTGATGAGCAACGTTCAGTTCTTGGTGGTAAAACACCAGAAAACTTGGAAGAACAAGCTATTTCTTTGGTTGGTACGGATATTTATGAAAAGTTAATCAAAGACTATACTGAAAAACAATGGGGCAAGGCTTGTACTGAATTGCCAGCCTTTATCATCCGTCGTTTGCCAGTTCGTTTGACTTATGACAACAACTACTTTAACGATACTTACCAAGGGATTCCAATTGGAGGTTACACGCAGATTGTTGAAAAGATGTTGGCTCATGAGAACATTGATGTCGAAGTGAACGTTGACTTCTTTGCCAACAAAGAGCAATACCTTGCAGATTATCCAAAGATTGTCTTTACAGGGATGATTGATGAGTTCTTTGACTACGAGTTGGGTGAGTTGGAATACCGTAGTTTGCATTTTGAAACAGAAACACTTGATATGGAAAACTATCAAGGAAATGCTGTGGTAAACTATACTGATAGTGAAACACCTTACACGCGTATCATTGAGCACAAGCATTTTGAATTTGGCACACAACCAAAAACGATCATTACTAAAGAGCATTCAAAAACATGGGCAAAAGGTGACGAGCCATACTACCCTGTTAATAATGATCGCAACAACCACCTTTACAAAGCCTACAAAGACTTGGCAGCAAAACAAGAAAATGTCATCTTTGGTGGACGCTTAGGTCATTATCGTTATTACGATATGCACCAAGTTATTTCGGCAGCTCTTCAATGTGTGCATTCTGAATTAAAGGATTAGAGAGTTGAAAAACATAAAGATTATTGTCGCTACTCACAAACGTTTTCAAATGCCTGCCGATCAAAATCTCTACGTTCCAGTACATGTTGGTCATCAAGGTAAGGAAGATTTGGGTTATACAGGTGATGACACAGGGCAGCACATTTCACACCTAAATCCCTATTATTGTGAGTTGACAGGACTTTATTGGGCATGGAAAAATATGGATTGTGACTATCTAGGTTTGGCTCATTATCGTCGTTATTTGACAAAAAAAAGCCAAGCCTACCAAGAATCCATTCAAATTGATGATGTTATTTTGTCACAAGCAGATATTGAAAATCTATTAGGTCAAGCAGATGTCATTTTACCAAAGAAACGACGTTATTATATCGAAACCTTGTATTCACATTATGCACACACGCACGAAGCAGAGCACTTAGATGTGACAAGAGAGATTTTGAAGGAGTTGTTCCCTGCAGATCTTGTTACTTTTGACCGTGTCATGAAACAACGTAGTGGCTATATGTTTAACATGTTTATCATGTCAAAAGAGTTGGTCAATCGCTATTGCGAGTGGTTGTTCCCAATCATTGACGAGTTGTATGCACGTTTGGATATTACAGGTTATTCTGCCTTTGATGCACGTTTGTTTGGTCGTGTAAGTGAGCGTCTGTTTAATGTCTGGTTGGCCAAAGAAAACTTGTCTATCAAGGAAGTGCCATTTATGTACATGGAAAAGGTCAACCTGATTCATAAAGGGAAATCATTTTTACAAGCCAAATTTCTAGGTAAAAAATATGGAAAGAGTTTTTAATAAAGACGTCTTTTCATTTTGACGACTAGTAATCAGTTCAAATTAGAAAGGGACAAAAACTATTTTGTTTCTGGAAATGCAATGGTTTTATCTATAATTATTATCCTATCCTTATTATTCTTGATATTTAATTATTATATATCTGATAATGACTTTTTAGCGCCATCAATTGTCTTTATTTTGATGTTTCTTGTGCAATCTGTGATGTGTTTGATAGCAACAAGCTACCTAAACATTACATTTAACATGGAAGTCCTCATCATTTTATTGATTAGTTACTTAATTTTTACAATTTTTAATGTTTATAATGCAGTTATTTTGAAGAAAACCACGAATGTGGTTGCTGGTATTAAGACTGCAACATCTAGAAAATTGTATTTTTTACCCCTATCTTCGTCGGTTTCTTGGATAATTAACGGTTTATCTGTTTTATTAATTTATTCTAATTATAAATTTTTACAAAGATTGTCAAACGCTTACGGTGGAACCCGCTCTTTGTCAGAGATGATTTCACTATATGATCGTTTAACAAAATTTAGACCAGAAGTGTATCGAAGTCTAGGCGTCCATCGTCCTTTTTACTACACAGCCCTATCCTTGCTTGTTTTAGCTGGAAGTTACTTGACCATCTATATTTTAGTTAATAATTTTATTGTCAACAAAAAAATCAACTGGTTACAAATGTTAACAGCTGTGTTGCTTATTATAGAAATGTATTTCAGTGGTAGTCGTAGTCCAATTTTTCGTGTGATTACTTTTGTGGCCTTTTTGTATTATATTTTCTCAATACGAAATGGTTTACAACATCGAGAACGACAGAAGATTTTTAGCAAGTTTCTGCGTTGGGGAATCGTGTTGACGATTGTTTTTCTTAGTACTTTGAGTTTGTATGGTCGAAGTAATTCTTATAGTTTGTTCCATTACTTCTTTATCTATGTAGGAGCACCGCTATGGAATTTAGACACTTTTATACAAACGCATAGTCTGCCACAAATGACACAAGCTTTTGGAGAGCAAACCTTCATTGCGTTTCATAATAGTTTTTTAAGAAGTGGTTTTCTTTTGGATCTCCCCTTTGTAAAAGCCAATGCTGCTTACGGTCTAGGGAATGTCTATACAACTTTTTATCAATTCTTGCATGATTTTGGTTGGTTAGGCTTGGTTCCTTTGGTGACGATTATTGTTTGGTATTATTCAGGTAGTTATCGCAAAATATTGATGACAAAAAATGAGCCAGTTATTGATTTTCGTCTATTTGTCTATGCTTATTTAATCAATGATCTGATTATGTTATTCTTTTCTAATCGATTTTATGAAACCATTCTGCAAAAAAATACGATTCGTTTATTCATTGTCGCTTATTTAATATCGAGTATTTTGTTTGAGCAGGCGATAAAAATTGGTCCATTAAAAATTTCTTTTAGAAAACAAAGATAAGACGATTTTACAATGAAAGAGATAAATATCATGAGAAAAAATGTCTTGATGATTGTTCCAACCTTTAATTATGCAGGTGGGATTGAAAGTTTTGTTATGAATACTCTTCGTTTTATGAATCACGAAGTCTTTCAGATTGATATTATGACACATGAATTAACAGCTCATGATTATGTTAAAGAAGTTGAAAAGTATGGTGGACAGGTTTATCAACTTCCACGCTTTAGTCCACGAAACGTTTCTCAGATTAAAGAAATGTATGAGTCAATCTTGCAAGCGAAAAACTATGATGTTGTTCACTGTAATATGGCTAATGCGGCATTTTTGTATTTGGGAATTGCCAAACGCTATCGTATTCCAGTAAGAATTTTACATAGTCATCAAAATAAAGCAGCTGACAAATTGAGTCATGCGATTAGAAATGTTCCGTTGCTTTATATTGGGAAAAAATGGCTGACCCATCGTATTGCTTGTTCAAAAATTGCAGGTGATTATTTATTTGGTAAAGCACCTTATGATCTTGTTTATAACGCTATTGATTATAATTTGTATCAATTTGATCCTAGTGTCAGACGCGAAGTGAGAACAGAACTAGGTTTTTCAGAATCGGATGTTATCCTAGGTCATACGGGACGCTTAACTCCTCAAAAAAATCAATCGTTTTTGATTCAACTTTTGTCAGATTTGCGTCAAAAATCGTTGGATAAATCGTATCATTTGGTTCTTGTTGGTGAAGGAGAAGATAAGGAAAGTCTGTTGAACTTAGCTGCTACTTTGCAAGTGTCAGAATTTGTCCACTTTTTAGGTGAGCGCAATGACATTCCAAGATTACTGCAAGCCTTTGATTTGTTTGTATTTCCTTCTTTATATGAAGGAGTTGGCATCTCTGTGTTAGAAGCACAAGCGGCAGGTTTATATAGTATTTGTTCAAGCGGTGTGCCAGAAGAAGCAGACATCTCACCAAGTATTGTTCATTTGGATTTGAATGATAAACAAGCTTGGTTAACAGCCATCGACCAAGTTTATCATCGAACAGCTACTCCACCTGTCTTAGATGAAAAATATGATATTCGACAAAATGCGGAAAGGTTAAGTAATCTTTATCATAGCTATTTGTCATAAAGGGAAATGAAGATAATGAAAGAATTGACTACTCGTGAAACGCAAGAGCAAATTTATCAAATATTAAAAGATTTTGTGTCTTTTTGTGACCGTCATCAGTTAGAATACCGTCTATGTGGGGGGACGATGCTCGGTGCCATTCGTCATTCAGGATTTATTCCTTGGGATGATGATATTGATATTTCTATGCCAAGACCAGATTACAATCGTTTTCTAGCTTTAAGTCAACGAGAGCCTATTGGCTCTCATCTTGTTGTGTCTTCTTATGAACAAGGTCAGTTGGATTATCCATTTGCTAAGCTATTAAACACTAAGACAAAGATTGAGAATTCTTTCGTTAATAATGATGGGTCGGATCATTTGTGGATTGATATTTTACCAGTTGATGGTTTGCCATCTGATTCAAATGAGTTAAATCATCATTATCGAAAGATTAAAAGATATCAGCAATTACTTATGGTGTCTCTATCAGCCTTTGGTACAGGTCAATCATTTTTAAAAATGGTAGTCAAATCGATTTTGGGTCCCATATTACGTTTAATTGGTTCAAAATATTTTGGAAGAAAATTAGATGAATTGGCCCAAAAATACCCATATGAAACTTCAGAAAATGTTGGTGTTGTTTCCTGGGGACTATACGGACCATCAGAATCATTAGTCAAATCAGATTATAGTGAAAGTGTTTTGGTAACGTTTGAGGGTGGGCAATTCAAAGCTCCTAAAGCTTGGAAAACCTATTTAACAAATCTCTATAAGGATTATATGCAACTACCCCCAGAAGATAAACGGAAAGTTCATTTGTCTAAAGCCTGGTTATTAGATGATTGATGAGTTTAATATTAGTTATAAAATAACGATACGGATAAAGGAGAATCCATGAATAAAGTTTTAACCATATCAATAGCAGCTTATAATGTCGCCGACTATATACGTGAAACCTTGGATAGCTTAGTTGCCTCAAAATTTATTGATGATTTAGAAATTTTTGTGGTGGATGATGGCGGACAAGATGATACATTAGCTATTGCCCAAGACTACCAAAAACGTTATCCTAATAGTGTTATTCCTGTTCATAAAGAAAATGGAGGTTATGGGACAACTGTTAATTATAGTTTGGAGCATGCGACAGGTCGTTATTTTAAATTACTTGATGGTGATGATTGGGTTAAAACAGAATCTTTGGATCAATTGGTTGAACAATTAAAGAAGATTGAGACGGATTTGGTAGTGACACCTTTTCTTAAAGGTCCTAGCATGGCTGAGATGGAGCTTCAGGATTATAGTTCACAATTACCGATAGCAAAAGAGCAACAGCTTAGTGAGCTTATGAATCCGCCAATTCTAGGAATGTGGGCGATGTGCTATAAAACAAGTGTTCTTAGAGAATCTGGTTTGAAATTACCAGAAAAACTGTTTTATACAGATCAGATTTTTTGTACGATCCCTATTCCATTTGTGAAAACGATCCAATACTTTGATTTTCCAATCTATTGTTATCGTTTAGGTCGTGATGGTCAAAGTGTTAGTAAGGAATCTCGTATAAAAAATGCTCAAATGACGTTGGATATTTGCCAAGAATTGACAAGTTATATTGCTAAATATAAGGAACATGAGAACTATCCGTATCTTTTAAAACGTGTATCGTCGTATTATTTATCAGCATTAAAAACAATTTTACTATCCCCTATATCTGCTGATACGATTTCTCGTTTTAAGGCGTATGATCAGTTGATCAAACAACTTTCTCCAGAAATGTATCAAGTTATCGTTTCAGAGGGTAAGTTTGGTAAAATTGTTCGTATGGCACGTCAAACCAATTATCTTGGTTTGTGGTTGTTGTCTATTATATACAAAAATGGAATTAAAAATTGGGCATAATGTGACTCATTTGGTAAATGAAATTATGTCTGCCACTAATGGCTTTGAAAGGATAAAAGATGATTTATGCAGGAATTTTAGCAGGTGGTAAAGGAACAAGGATGGGCCTTCAAGATATGCCTAAGCAATTCTTAGAATTGGGAAATCGTCCTATCTTGGTACATACACTAGAAAAATTTATCTTGGTACCTGAGATTGATGTAGTGGTTGTGGGTACGCATCCAGATTGGTTAACTTACACAGAAGATTTAATTGATAAGTATTTGGCTGCTTATAAGGAAAGAATCCTAGTAACAGCAGGTGGAGCAGATCGTAATACAACGATTAAACATATTATTGAATGTATTGATCATCACTATCCAATTACGGCTCAAGATATTATCATTACACATGATTCAGTTCGTCCATTTGTTAGTCTAAAGACTATTCAAGAAAATATTCGATTGGCACAGATAAGTGATGCAGTAGATACGGTAGTAGAAGCGACTGATACAATTGTGCAAAGTCGAGATGGCCAAGTGATTTCAGAAATTCCAGAACGACAATACCTCTATCAAGGGCAAACGCCACAAAGTTTTAAAATGGTTGATTTCCTAGACTTGTATCAAGACCTTTCTGAAGAAGACAAGCAAATTTTAACAGATGCTTGTAAAATTTTTGTCATCAATGACAAACAAGTAGCCTTAGCCAAGGGTGATTATGCTAATATAAAAATCACCACAGTTACAGATTTGAAAATCGCTAGAAGTATGATTGAGGAAAATTAACTATGTTAAATCAAGTGTATCAGTTGATTAGACCGAAGACGATTTCTATAAAATATCAAGATTTATCTATTGATATGTCTGATAAAGTATTGATTAAACCTCACTATATGGCGATCTGTCATGCGGATCAACGCTATTATCAAGGCAAGCGTGATCCAAAAGCATTAGCCAAAAAATTGCCGATGGCTCCCATTCATGAAGCTAGTGGTATCGTATTGGCTGATCCAACAAATACTTATAAACCTGGACAAAAGGTAGTGATGATTCCTAATCAACCACCTCATCTTGGAGATGAAACGTTTTATGAAAATTACCTCAACGGTTTACATTTCCTCTCTAGTGGATTTGATGGTTTTATGCAGGAAACAATTGCTTTACCTGTTGATCGTGTGGTTCCTTATCAAGATATTGCCGATGAAATAGCTGCCTTGTCAGAATTCTCTAGTGTTAGTATGCATGCTATTGCTCGTTTTGATCAACTTGCTCATCACCAACGAGAACGTGTGGTCATTCTAGCAGATGGTAGTTTGTCTTATGTTTTAGCAACTGCTTTACACTATCGTTTTCCTGATATTAAAATAACAGTCATTGGTCGTAATCTAGAAAAACTACGTCTATTTAATTTTGTAGAATCAACCTATTTGACTAATGAAGTACCAGACGATTTGAAATTTGATCATGCCTTTGAGTGTGCAGGAGGTCAAGGAAGTGAACCTGCCATCAATGACATTATCGATTATCTCAAGCCTCAAGGTACAGTTGTTTTAATGGGAGTTAGTGAGAATAAGATTGCGATTAACACCAGAGATATTTTAGAAAAAGGCTTGACAGTCGTAGGGTCATCAAGATCTGGTCGTAAAGATTTTGAAGCAGCTGTCGAGATGTTACAAGACCAAACCATTCAGAATCGTTTGAAAAATATCATTTATCTTGAAGCACCAGTTCAATCAGTAGATGATATTCATCGTGTTTTTGCAACAGATTTGACAACCTCTTTTAAAACAGTATTTAAGTGGGATATTTAGACTGATTTTTACGAAATCATATTATCCTTGATTGATGTAAGAAAGAATAATCGTGTCTCAAAAGTTAGTTAGTTTTATCATACCTGTTAATCGTTTAGATCAAATCATTAGACGAACCTTGTATAGTATTATAAATGCGTGCTCATTTGACCTTTCAATGATTGAAATCTTGATTGTTGAAAATGGAAAAGCTATTTCACTTAGCAAGACTTTACAAGATGTACTAGAGTCTTATCCGGATCTGATTGTTTTATTACAATCTAAGGAGCATGTTTCTGCTGCTAGAAATATAGGAATTCAACATAGTCGAGGTCGCTGGTTGGTTTTTGTTGATGCAGATGATGAACTGGTACCACAACACATGTCTGAGCTTGTTCAAGAGTTGCAAAATTCCCAAGCTGATTTTCTGGTATGTGATTTTTTTAAAAGCAATCAGTTGCTTCAATTATCTGTTTTATTATCTAATAAAACATTAGAAGAACAAAAGCGTCTTATGATTAGTAAACCAACGTTATTCATGACCGTTTGGAATAAATGTTTTTCTCGTGAGTTTATTATTAAGCAGCAAATTTTCTTTGATGAGCGTCTGCGTTTAGCAGAAGATGGTGATTTTATGTTGAATGTTTTGAGTCAAACAAGAGGTTTTAAAGTCTTTGCTCATCCATATTATCGTTATTATCAACATAGTCAATCCACGATGGGACGATTTGATGATAAGAGTAAGGATTACATTCAAGCAATGGTGCTCGCTAAGGAAAAATACTCAAGCTTACTAACGTTTCAAGGGGGATTAGAAAAGTATATATTGACACATTTGAATTTGATTCTTGTTAGAGAAACATTCAATTATCAAAATGATCAAAGTTTTCGAGATAAAAAGAAAGCATTGCAAGTTTTGATGGAACACCCTATTTTCAGAACGAGCTTGAGTCGTCTTTCGATTAGTTCATGTGTGTCTTTATATTATTTAACGATTGTGTTATTAAAATTACGTTGTCATACGTTAGTAGGCGTGGTTTGTACACTGAAATCTTATGTCAATAGCAAACGAATAACCTGATAGATTTTATGGAAAAAATAGATATTGTAGTACTATGGGTTGATGATAAAGATTTAGAATGGCGTCAGTTAAGAGATGTTTATACAAATACGGTATCGTCAGAGATTACAGAACGATTGTATCGTGACTATGGCACCTTTCAGTATTGGTTTAGAATGATTGAAAAGAATGCACCTTGGGTCAATCAGATTTATTTGATTACGCATGGTCATCTGCCACCGTGGTTGAAGCAAGATCATCCTAAATTGAAGATTATCAATCATCGTGATTATATTCCAGAGATGTATTTGCCGACATTTAATTCTAATGTGATTGAGTTAAATTTACATCGCATTGACTCACTGTCAGAGAATTTTATTTTGTTTAATGATGATACCTTTGTTATTAAACCTATTGCGCCTTCTGATTATTTTCAAGGCCAATTACCAAAATTATCTGCTGTTTATAATACGATAGTTCCTTTTGAGAGCTTTTCTCGAGTAATCTATAATAATGTGGAAGTATTAAATCGTCATTTTAAAACAAAAGCTGCTTTGAAAAAGAGTTGGTGGAAATTTTTTAATATTGCCTATGGTAAAGACATGCTAAGAAATATCTGTTTACTACCATGGGGTTTAACTGGTTATGTTAATTATCATCTTCCTAGCCCACTAAAAAAATCAACTTTGACGCGATTATGGGAGTTAGAGTATGATGTGTTACATGAAACCAGTCAACATCATGTTAGAGATAATCGAACAGACATCAATCATTGGTTACTGAATTACTGGCAGATTGAAACAAATCAGTTTATGCCTGCTCCTACATGGTTTGGCCAGTATATGACAGTTAATGAAATTCATGCACTAGAGAGAGCATTCAAAAACAATAAGACAGCTGTTGTTTGCGTGAATGACTCTCAAGATACTGATGAGAAAAATTTTCAAGATCTACTAAAATTATTTGAAGAATATTTCCCTGAAAAATCATCTTTTGAGCAATAGGAGGACAAATGGATTATATTATTGAAACAAGAAATAAGGGTCAAAAGCATGCTGGAGCTAAGGCACCAGATGACATTGTAGCGATTTGCCAAAAACGTGGCATGGGAACATTTAGTTTTCCAATTTATCCATCACATTTACATAAGTTGATTCGTCAATTTTGGATGTTATTTACTTGTGTGAGAGTCTGGTTGATGATTTTAATGAAAACTAAATCAGGTGACCGAGTGATTTGGCAACATCCTATTTATGGAATTCGTTATGCTTATTTTTTCATTGGTTTGATAAAAAAATGGAAAAAAGTAACCTTCATTGCTTTAATTCATGATTTAGAGAGTTTGCGTAGTACTGGTGGTGATTTCCATCTGATGAATTCTAATACCTCTGCCATAGCAGATAAGGGATTATTATCTCGTTGTGATTTTGTGATTAGTCATAACCAGTTTATGACAAATTATTTATTGGAATTAGGTATTGTAAAAGAAAAAATTGTTAATTTAGAGATTTTTGATTACCTTTATAAAGATGTTCCAGATCGCGATACAAATTTGGGAACACCATCTGTTTTGATTGCGGGGAACTTAGGCCCGGTTAAAAGTCCTTATATTTATAAATTATTAGAGTTACCAATTGATTTGAGATTATATGGGATTTTATATGAGGGAGATAAGGATGACCCACGCTATAAGGGGGCATTTCCACCAGACGAGTTAATTGAACATTTGGATGCGAATTTTGGTATTGTTTGGGATGGTACTTCACTTGAAGAATGTACGGGAAATACAGGACAATATTTACGTTTTAATAATCCACATAAAACCTCTCTTTATTTGGCTGCCAAGCTACCTATCATTGTGTGGCGACAAGCTGCAATTGCGACATTTGTGTTAGAGAATGGTGTTGGTATTGCAATTGATCGCTTATCAGATTTGCCTCAAGTATTGGCGAATATGTCACAAGAAGAGTATGCTGAAATGCTCAATAATGTTAATCAGATTTCAGAACGTATTCGAACAGGTTATTATACCAATAAAGCCTTAGATGCTTGTCAATAAATAAAAACTCGTTGATTAACGAGTTTTTATTATTTTCTGGTCTATGATATAATGGAACAAGATATAGAGAGATAGAAAGTAAGTAAATGAATATTTTTGATACGCATACTCACTTGAATGTGGAAGCATTTTTTGGTAAAGAGGCAGAAGAAATCCTACTAGCTAAGGAGCTTAGTGTCACCAAAATGAATGTGGTTGGTTTTGACCGTCCTACCATTGAGCGTAGTTTGATGTTGGCTGAGCAATATGAAGATATCTATGCGACAATTGGCTGGCACCCGACAGAAGCTGGATCCTATGATTTAGCTGTGGAAGAGTTTATCAGCCAGCACTTAACTCATGATAAGGTGGTTGCCTTGGGTGAGATTGGCTTGGATTATTACTGGATGACTGCCTCAAAGGAAAAGCAAGTAGAAGTTTTCCAGCGTCAGATAGAGTTAGCTAAAACTTATGATTTGCCTTTTGTTGTTCATACACGTGATGCTATGGCAGACACTTATTCAGCCATAGCAGAAGTTGGTGTTGGGGCAGCAGGCGGGATTATGCATTCTTATTCGGGTTCTTTAGAAATGGCAGAGCAGTTCCTTGAGCTTGGCATGATGATTTCATTTTCAGGAGTGGTAACCTTCAAAAAAGCGACAGACGTTCAGGAAGCAGCGACATATTTACCCTTAGACAAGATATTAGTTGAAACGGATGCTCCTTACCTTGCCCCTGTGCCTAAACGTGGTCGTGAAAATAAAACGGCCTATACACGTTATGTTGTTGAAAAAATAGCAGAATTGCGTGGATTGAGTGTTGAAGAAGTAGCAACTGCAACTTATGAAAATGCTATGAGGGTGTTTAAACTTGACCAATAAGATAAAAATTCAAGAAGTTATTGTGGTTGAAGGCAGAGATGATACGGTTAATTTGAAACGATTTTATGATGTTGATACCTATGAAACACGAGGCTCAGCCATCAATGTTGAGGATATTGAACGGATTAAAAAATTGCATGAGCATCGTGGCGTGATTGTCTTGACTGATCCAGATTATCAAGGGGAACGGATTCGACGGATGATTACTCAAGCGATTCCAACGGTCAAACATGCTTTTGTCAACCCAGATGAAGCTGTGCCAGAATCTAAAAGTAAGGGGCGGTCTTTGGGTGTTGAACATGCTAATTTTATAGATTTAGAAAAAGCCCTGCATGGCTTGCGTGGCCAAGGTCAAAAAACACGCTCATTTAATATTAGTCAGACAGATTTGATTCGTCTAGGGTTGTTGATGGGTGCAGATAGTCGTCAACGTCGAGAATATTTGGGTCAAAACCTTCGTATTGGCTACTGCAATGGGAAACAACTATTGAAACGTTTGGAGCTTTTTGGGGTGAATTTGCAAGAGGTTGAAAAATGTATGAAAGATTATGAAAGGAAAAGGGATGAGAATAGCAGACTATTCAGTAACTAAAGCTGTTTTAGAACGTCATGGGTTCACATTTAAGAAGTCTTTTGGTCAAAATTTTTTGACGGATACTAATATCTTACAAAAGATTGTGGCGACAGCAGAGATTGATAAGGGGGTCAATGTCATTGAGATTGGTCCAGGTATTGGGGCCTTGACTGAATTTTTGGCAGAACAAGCAGCAGAGGTCATGGCTTTTGAAATCGATGACCGCTTGCTTCCGATTTTAGCTGAAACCTTGACTGATTTTGACAATGTCCAGGTTATCAATGAAGACATTTTACAAGCTGATTTGCAGGAGCGAATTAAAGGTTTCAAAAACCCGAATTTGCCTATAAAAGTTGTGGCTAACTTGCCTTATTATATTACCACTCCTATTCTGATGCACTTGATTGAGAGTAAGATTCCTTTCAGTGAGTTTGTGGTGATGATGCAAAAGGAAGTGGCTGATCGTATCTCTGCCCAGCCCAAGACCAAGGCTTACGGTAGCTTGTCTATTGCTGTTCAGTATTACATGACGGCTAAGGTCGCTTTTATCGTGCCTCGGACAGTTTTTGTGCCTGCTCCTAATGTGGATTCTGCTATTTTGAAAATGGTTCGTCGCAAGGAACCGTTAGTGACTGTTAAAGACGAAGACTTTTTTTTCCGTGTGGCCAAAGCGTCTTTTGTTCATCGACGTAAAACCCTATGGAATAATTTGACTAATTATTTTGGTAAATCAGATGATGTCAAGATTAAACTTGAACAAGCCCTTACTCAAGCTCAGTTGGCAGTAAATTTAAGAGGGGAAGCCTTATCTATTGAAGAATTTGCTCGATTAGCAGATTGTTTATGGGAACAATTCGCTCATTAAGTTGTAACACCTTATCTTAATAAGATAAGGTGTTTCCTTTTTTTGAAATCAGTTTCTAAAAAAGAAGAAAAATTTTCGAGTTATTGCTTACGCTTTCATTTTATGAAAAAACATGTTAAACTTAGGTTGTTAGGATATAAATATGCATAAGAGGGAAACGATGGACAAAAAGGAAGTCATTGGCAATAAAATCCGTGAGGAACGCAAGAAAAAAGGGTTAACTCTTGAGCAGTTTTGTGGCACTGAAACAGAGTTGACGGTAAGACAGCTCATGCGGATTGAACAAGGCAAGTCCCTACCAACCTTGGTTAAATTGGAATACATTGCTGAAACATTGGGACTTTATGTGACAGATATTTTGGGTGAAAATAGTATTCAGATTCCAGAAGAATACTTTGAGAAAAAGTACCTTTTGTTTAAGAGTAGTTCTTATGGTGATGCCGAGCGAATTGCAGAGAAACACCGCATCATTGAAGAAATTTATCAAGATTATTTTGATTTTTTGCCAGATGAAGAACTGTTAACCTTAGATTTGATTGAACGCTTGTTAGATTGGCGAGTTAATCCTCAAGGTGAAAGTGGAGATTCGTTGTTTGCTGATTATTTTGGACAGGTTCTCACCAAAAAGGTTTATGTGTTGAATGATTTACTTTTACTACAATATTATGCGGTACAATGTCAGGATATTACTTATGAATCAAAAAAATTAGAAACTTGTTTTAAAAAAGTGCTACAACAAGGCATACAAGGAAATGAATTTTATAATGTTGCATTACTCGGAGTTCTAAGTGCATTTGCTGCCGTTTATCTTGTAAATCAAGATTATGAAAAGATGTTGCAGGCAGTTGAACAAATGGATAAGATTATTCAACAAACCTTGCAACAGGTGTATCGACCAGTGACCTTATGTTTTAGAGCTAAGTATATTACTTATCAGCTTCAAGATAAAGTAAAAGCTGAAAAGACCTATGACATGGCAATTTTATTGGCTCAAGACATGGGAGATGACATTCTTTTGGCTAATTTAGTCAGAGAAAAAGACATGGATTTAGCACATTTAAAGAACAAAAAGTGACATCTATGTCCTGTTGTTATTTTTGTTTTATAATATAATGGTGGTATCATAATAAGAAAGGATAACAGATATGAAAAAGCTATTAGTGCTTCAATTTGTTTTTAGTATTTGGCTTCTTATTACTGGTTAGTATAATGATTGATAAGAGAACATTTGTTCTCTTTTTTTATCAAATGATAGAGATTTGGTAAGAGGTATGACATTATTAGGTGTTAAGACATTTTTTTGCTATAATAAAATAAAGACAAAAGGGTAAAGGAGATCATTTGCAAGGAAGAATTGTTAAGGCTTTGGCTGGTTTTTATTATGTTGAGTCAGAGGGTGTGCTATATCAGACACGAGCGCGTGGTAATTTTCGTAAAAAGGGTCAGACTCCTTATGTTGGCGACTGGGTTGATTTTTCAGCTGATGAAAATTCGGAAGGCTATATTTTAGCGATTCATGAGCGACAAAATGCTTTAGTTCGTCCTCCTATTGTCAATATCGATCAAGCTGTCGTTATCATGAGTGCCAAGGAACCAGATTTTAATGCCAATCTTTTAGATCGTTTTTTAGTACTTTTGGAACACAAAGGCATCAAGCCCTTGATTTATATTTCAAAAACAGATTTACTAGAAGATACTCAAAATCTTTCAGAAATAGCCAGTCATTACCAAGCTATTGGTTATGAGTTTATAACTGAGATGGCTGACTTATTGCCTTATTTATCTGACTGTGTAACAGTTTTTATGGGGCAAACTGGTGTTGGAAAATCAACGCTGTTAAATAAGTTGGCACCAGAGTTAGCTTTGGCAACGGGTGAAATTTCTGATAGTTTGGGTCGAGGTCGTCATACGACCAGAGCAGTCAGTCTTTTTCATGTTTATGGTGGTCTCATTGCAGATACCCCTGGTTTTAGTGCCTTGGATTATGAAGTCACTACCAGTGAAGACCTCAATCAAGCTTTTCCAGAGATTAAACATCATTCAGCTAAATGTAAGTTTAGGACTTGTACACATACGCATGAACCAGCTTGTGAGGTCAAATCGGCTGTTGAAACGGGTCAAATTTGGCAGATGCGTTATGACAATTACTTGCAACTGCTCAGTGAGATTGAAAATCGACGTGAAACTTATAAAAAGACAATCAAGCGCCAGTAAAGAAAGCTGACGTTTTCATTAGAAAGAGGAAAAAATGAAACGAGTTAACCATATTGCACCATCTATTTTAGCGGCAGATTATGCTAATTTAGCAACTGAACTTAAACGCATTGAAGAAACTGGTGTTGATTATGTGCATATTGATTTGATGGATGGTCAGTTTGTTCCTAACATTAGTTTTGGAACGGATTTGGTTGCAAGTATGCGTAAATACAGCCAATTATTTTTCGATTGTCATTTGATGGTGGTGCAGCCAGAACGTTATATTGATGCTCTGGCTCAAGCTGGTGCGGATATGATGACCATTCATACAGAGAGTACGGTTCATATTCATGGAGCCTTGCAAAAAATTAAGGCAAGTGGCATGAAGGCAGGAGTTGTCATTAACCCAGGAACTCCTGTTAGTGTATTAGAACCTGTTTTGGAGTTGGTGGATCAAGTCTTGATCATGACGGTCAACCCAGGATTTGGAGGTCAAGCCTTTATTCCTGAAATGATGAAAAAAGTTGAAGCGGTGGCAGCTATGCGTGAGGCTAGTGGCCTAGATTTTGACATCGAAGTTGATGGTGGTATTGATGACACAACGATTGGTCTAGCTAAGGCTGCAGGGGCTAATGTTTTTGTGGCAGGCTCTTATCTCTTTAAGGGCGATTTGTTGGCACAGGTCAATACGTTGCGTGAGGCTCTGAATGACTAAGGTTGCCTTGTTTGCAGGTGGTGACTTGTCTTATTTTACTCGTCAATTTGATGTGTTTGTTGGGGTTGACCGTGGTAGTCTGTTTCTTTTGGAACAAGGTTTGGCTTTAGATTGGGCGATTGGCGATTTTGACTCAGTGAGTTCAGAAGAATTTGCGAGAATTGAGGCGTCGGCAGGTCATCTCATAACAGCACCTCGTCATAAGGATGATACGGATACTGAATTGGCTTTGATTAAGATTTTTCAAGCCTTTCCAAAAGCAGAAGTGACGATTTTTGGTGCCTTGGGAGGTCGTTTGGATCACGCCTTGACCAATATTTTTCTACCAAGCCATCCAGAACTGAGTGCTTATGCTCATCAGATTTGTCTAGTGGATGACTTAAACCAAGTGACTTATCGACTGGCTGGTCAACATGAGTTGTATCCAGAAGCAAATTTTGATTATGTTTCTTTTTTGGCAGAAGGTTCAGGAATCTTGCAACTAGAAAATGCCAAGTATCCCTTGAATGAGGCGAATTTTTTTGAGCGAAAAATCTATACCAGTAATGAGTTTTTGACAGGTCCGATTAAACTTAGCCTAACGGATGGTTATGTTATCATAATTCAAACAAAAGATAGGAGCTGATAATGGAAATCCTTTTCTTAATCATACTGATTTGCTTGGGTCTTGCTTTGATAGTCTTGTATCGCCGTTTGGTCGAATTGCAGAGCAGTTTACAAGAAAATTTGGATAATCAGTCTGATCGATTATCAGATCAACTCACCTATCAACTGGATTTGGCTAATAAGGAGCAACTGCTCAGCTTGTCCAATCAGTCTAATCAGCAACAAGCCGAGTTGTATCAACAGTTGACTGATGTTCGTGACGTTTTGAATCGCAATTTGACTCAGCAACGTGATTGGTCGGACAAGAGAATGGAAAGTATCACGCAACAATTAAATCAAGCCGTTCATACTATGCAAACCTCCAATGAAGAACGTTTGGAGCAAATCAGACAAACCGTTGAAGAAAAACTAGAACAGACCCTTCATCGCCGTCTGCAAGCCTCCTTTGAAACGGTTTCTCTTCAGTTGGAAAATGTTAACAAAGGTTTGGGCGAAATGCAGAATTTGGCGCGTGATGTGGGAAGTTTGAGTAAGGTGTTGTCTGGCAGTAAAACCCGTGGGATTTTAGGGGAATTGCAGCTGGGTCAAATCATCGAAGACATGCTTAGTCCTCAGCAATACGAACGAGAGTTTGCTACCGTTAATGGCAGTCAGAATCGAGTAGAGTATGCCATCAAGTTACCTGGTCAAGCTCAAGGTCAATTTGTGTATTTGCCAGTTGATGCCAAGTTTCCTTTGGATGACTACTACCGTTTGGAAGAAGCGTATGATTTAGGAGATAAGCAAGTGATTGCTAAGGAGAGAAAACAGCTTTTAACCAGTATCAAAGGATTTGCCAAGGATATTGCCAATAAATATCTCAATCCACCAGAAACGACTCAATTTGCCATTTTATTTTTACCGACCGAAGGGCTTTATGCTGAAGTCGTGCGACAGGCTAATTTCTTTGATGCTCTTAGACGTGAACAACACATTTTAGTGGCTGGGCCAAGCACCTTGGCGGCGCTTCTTAATTCTTTATCAGTCGGTTTTAAGACCTTGAATATTCAAAAAAATGCCCATGACATTAGTAAGATTCTGGGCAATGTTAAGACAGAATTTGGAAAATTTGGTGGGTTATTGGAAAAAACTCAAAAACAACTTCGTACAGCGAGCAATAGTTTAGATAGTTTGATGACCACTAGAACCAATGCGATTGTTCGAGCTTTAGATAAGGTTGATAGTTATCAAGATCAAGATACAGCCTTTTTACTGGGAATTTCTCAACTAGGAGGAGAGAATAATGAAAATTAGTCAGATGAAAAAAGACCAGAACTTTGAAGGATTTTACCTTATTAAAACAGCTGAAGTTCGTAAAACACGTGCGGGTAAGGATTATATCGCTCTAACTTTTCAAGATGATAGTGGTGAGATTCAGGGCAATCTTTGGGATGCTCAACCTCACAATGTCAAAGAGTTTATTGCTGGTCGAGTGATTTATATGACAGGACGACGCGAGGTTTATAATGGTACGCCTCAGGTAAATCAATTAAGTTTACGTTTGCCCATGGAAGGAGAGCCGTCAGATCCTAGTTTGTTTAAGGAAAAACCACCTGTCAATGTGAACGAAGTCAGAAATTACTTGGAGCAGATGATGTTTAAAATTGAGCAGGCAACTTGGCAACGAATTGTTCGTGCTCTTTATCGTAAATATGATCAAGCTTTCTATCATTTTCCAGCTGCTAAAATCAATCACCATGCTTTTGAAACAGGTTTAGCCTATCATACGGCAACTATGGTTCGTTTAGCCGAAAGTATCTGCCAAATCTACCCTAATCTTAATTCAAGCTTACTATTTGCAGGTATCATGCTACATGATTTAGCCAAGGTTTTAGAACTATCAGGACCAGATCAAACAGAGTACACTTTAAGAGGTAACTTGTTAGGGCATATTGCTTTAATCAATGAAGAAGTGACAAAGATTGTTTTAGAATTAGGATTGGATGATGAGCGAGAAGATGTCGTGATGTTACGACACATGTTACTCAGCCATCATGGTCAGTTGGAATATGGCAGCCCAGTTCGTCCGCATTTAATGGAGGCTGAAATCTTGCATATGATTGATAATATTGATGCCAAAATGATGATGATGACAACTGCCCTCAATCGAGTGGATGATGGTGAATGGACAGCCAAACTTTTTGCTATGGAAAATCGTTCTTTTTACAAACCCAAATTGGACCAATAAAACCTTAGAACATTGTTGAAAACAATGTTCGTTTTTTGTATAATATTATCATATAATGACAGAAAGATATGAAAGAGAAGAAGCCTATGAAAATAAGACGAAGTGAGCGTATGGTGGTTATTTCCAATTATTTGCTCAATCATCCTTATAAATTAACAAGTCTTAGTTATTTTGCCGAACAATATAACTCAGCTAAGTCATCTATTTCTGAAGATATTGCCATTATCAAACGGGCTTTTGAAAAAACTTCTGTTGGTGAAATAGAAACCTTAGCTGGAGCCAGTGGTGGTGTGATATTTCGTCCAACTATGGATCAAGCTGAAGCCCGTCAGGTTTTGGAAGAGCTAAAAGAACTCTTGGCTCAGAGTGATCGCATTTTACCAGGAGGCTATATCTACCTATCAGATCTTTTGAGTACGCCTCGTATTTTGAAAAATGTCGGTCGAATTATTGCTAACCATTTTCGTCATGAAAAAATTGATGTGGTGATGACAGTAGCAACCAAGGGTGTACCTCTAGCTAATGCAGTAGCCAATGTTCTTGACGTTCCTTTTGTCATTGTTCGCAGGGATTTGAAAATCACAGAAGGCTCAACCGTATCAATCAACTATGTCAGTGCTTCTAGTGACCGTGTAGAAAAAATGTTTCTTTCTAAACGCAGCTTAAAACCAAATAGTCGTGTTTTGATTGTTGATGATTTTCTTAAAGGTGGGGGAACTATTACAGGCATGACGAGTCTGTTAGCAGAATTTGATTGTGATTTGGCAGGCGTAGCGGTTTTTGCAGAAAATAGCCAAGAAGAACGTGAGGATTTGACCTATAAGTCATTGCTAAAGGTGTCGAAAATTGATATGAAACACAATCAACTCACAGTTGAAATGGGCAATATCTTTGACTGATTATCTTGTCAGTCCATTAAAAATTTGATATAGTTAGAGGTGCATTAAAGGAGGATTAAAATGCCATTATCAACCCTATTGATTTTTGTAGCCATGTTTGGACTCATGTTTTGGATGCAAAATCAACAAAAAAAACAAGCCAAAAAAGCAGAAGAAGAACGCCAAAATTTAAGCAAAGGTGATCAAATCGTAACTATCGGTGGCATGTACGCTGTCGTTGACGAAGTTGACTTGGCTAATAATAAGATTGTTTTAGATGTGGATGGTGTTTATTTACCATTTGAATTGACAGCCATTAAACGTGTCGTAGCCAAAGGAACAACTCAGGCTGCTAGCCCTGTCGTTGAAGAAGCAAGTGAAACAGCTATTGTAGAAGAGTAGGATTAGCCTACTCTTTTTGTGTAAAATGAACAAGTGACTAGCAAAAGCACCTTAAAATATGATAAAATAGTAGTAGTTCTAACAAGTAATAAGGAAATTTATGTTTACATTTAAGAAAAAAAAAGTTGTTGAGGAAGGTCTAGAAAAAATCCCTCAGCATATTGGCATTATCATGGACGGTAATGGTCGTTGGGCTAAAAAAAGATTGCAACCGCGTGTCTTTGGTCACAAAGCTGGTATGGATGCTTTGCAGGCTGTCACAATAAAAGCAGCAGACCTGGGTGTCAAGGTACTGACTGTCTATGCTTTTTCAACTGAAAATTGGTCTCGTCCAGAAGATGAAGTCAAGTTCATTATGAATCTTCCTGTTGAGTTTTTTGATCGCTATGTCCCGGAGTTACATCAAAATGGTGTACGTGTTGAGATAATAGGTGAAACAGATCGTTTACCCAAAGAAACCTTAGTTGCCTTAAATCAAGCACGCGAGTTAACTAAGGATAATCAAGGTTTGATTTTGAATTTTGCCTTGAACTATGGTGGTCGTAGAGAGTTGACCTTGGCAGTACAAGAATTGGCTCAACAGGTGGCTGATGGAAAACTGACAGCGACGCAGATAACAGAAGAAATGATTGCCGAGAATCTGCAGACGAAGAACTTACCAAAAGCTTATCAAGATCCAGACTTGGTGATTCGAACGAGTGGTGAGTTGCGTTTGAGCAATTTTTTACCTTGGCAGGCAGCTTATAGCGAGTTTTATTTTACAGAGGTGTTGTGGCCTGATTTTGATGATGAACAGTTATTGCTAGCACTAGTTGACTATAATAAACGTCATCGTCGTTTTGGAGGTCTTTAGAAGGGAAAGTCATGAATCGTGAACGTTTAATTTATGGTGGTATTGTTGGAGCAGTTTTTTTGTTCTTTCTATTGATAGGAGGCGTGTTTTTTCAACTATTTGTAGGTGGTTTGGCTATACTTGCTGTCGTTGAACTATTGCGAATGAAAAAATTAGAAGTTTTTTCACTAGAAGGCATGTTGACCATGTTAGCGACTTTTGTCTTGACGGTTCCGCTACAAAATTATTTTCCATCTTTACCGATGGACGCTAGTCTGGCAGCCTATGCTATTGTCGTGTTCTTGTTGTTATCAGGGACAGTATTTAATGCTAGCCAGTATAATTTTGATGATGTTTGTTTCCCTATTGCCGTCAGTTTTTATGTCGGCATTGGGTTTCAAAATTTAATCGCTGGTCAGATGGCAGGCTTAAATAAGATACTTTTGGCGATTTTCATTGTTTGGGCAACGGATATTGGTGCCTATGCTATCGGTCGTCGTTTTGGTCGCCATCAATTATTACCACAAGTATCACCTAATAAGACAATTGAAGGAAGCTTGGGTGGTATTGCGTCTGCTCTGTTTATAGCTATTCTTTTCATGTTGATTGATAAGTCAGTGTATGCGCCACGTCATTTTTTGACCATGTTGATTTTAGTTGTTATTTTTAGTGTTTTTGCTCAATTTGGTGATTTAGTTGAAAGTGCCATTAAGCGTCATTTTGGCGTTAAAGATTCAGGTGATATTATCCCTGGTCATGGAGGGATTTTAGATCGCTTTGACAGTATGATTTTTGTGCTTCCGATTATGGACTTTTTCGGCTTATTTTAAGAGTAAGAGAGGAAGTTGATAATGTTTGGAATTTTAACATTTATTCTTATTTTTGGTGTGATTGTTACCGTTCATGAGTATGGCCATTTTTACTTTGCTAAAAAAGCGGGCATCTTGGTACGAGAGTTTGCCATTGGTATGGGACCTAAGATTTTTGCTCATCGAGGACAAGATGGTACACTTTATACCATTCGTCTGCTGCCTTTGGGAGGCTATGTGCGAATGGCAGGTTGGGGAGATGACAAGACTGAAATCAAAACCGGTAGTCCTGCCAGCTTGACGCTTAATCAAGCTGGAAAGGTTACTCGTATCAATTTATCTCAGAAACAATTAGATGTAAATAGCCTTCCTATGTCTGTTTTATCTTACGATTTAGAAGATAAGCTTCAAATCACAGGTCTGGTTTTAGATGAAACAAAGACGTTTACCGTTGATCATGACGCCACTATTGTTGAGGCTGATGGCACAGAATTGCGAATTGCTCCCAAGGATGTTCAATATCAAAATGCCACAGTGGCAGGTAAGTTGATGACAAACTTTGCTGGCCCAATGAATAATTTTATCTTGGGAACTGTGCTTTTTATGGTTTTGGTTTTTTTACAAGGTGGTGTTGCTGACTATTCTACCAATAAAATGGAAATCAATTCTCAAGGTGCCTTGGCAGCAGCAGGTGTTAAGACAGGCGATCAAATTTTAGCTGTCGGAGATTATCAAGTTACCAATTGGGAAGATTTAATAAAAGCTATGGATCAGACGACTGCTAACTTGACAGAAGGACAAGCCATTCCTGTTCGTGTCAAATCTGGTCAGACAGAAAAAACACTAGATGTCGTTCCCAAAAAAATCAGTGATACTTATGTGATTGGGGTTTCTCCTGGTCTCAAACGAGGCCTTTGGGACAAAATTTTCGGTGGCTTAAAAAGTTCAGTACTAGCAGCAGTGAGAATAGTTGACGCACTTAGAAATCTGATTTTACGTCCCAATCTGGATAGTTTGGGCGGTCCAGTAGCCATGTATCAAATCAGTAATCAAGTTGCTAATCAAGGCTTGAATCGTGTGATTGAATTGATGGCATTTTTATCAATCAATATAGGTATCTTTAATTTAGTGCCAATTCCAGTTCTTGATGGTGGAAAAATTGTTATCAACTTATTAGAAGGAATTCGTCGTAAACCACTGAAACAAGAAACAGAGAGTTATCTGACTCTGGCTGGTGTGGTCTTTATGATTTTACTCATGCTGGCTGTAACATGGAATGATATCATGCGAACATTTTTTAATCAATAGAAGAAGGAAAAAGTTATGAAACAAAGTAAAATGCTTATCCCAACGTTAAGGGAGATGCCAAGTGATGCTCAAGTAATCAGTCATGCCTTGATGGTGCGTGCCGGCTATGTTCGTCAAGTATCAGCAGGGATTTACGCTTACTTGCCCCTAGCTAGTCGTACCTTGGAGAAGTTCAAGACGATTATGCGAGAAGAGTTTGATAAAATTGGTGCGGTTGAGATGGAAGCTCCAGCTCTTTTGACGGCAGATTTGTGGCGTGAAAGTGGTCGTTATGACACCTATGGTGCCGACCTTTATCGTTTGAAAAATCGTGATCAGTCTGATTTTATCCTTGGACCAACCCATGAAGAAACCTTGACCATGTTGGTTCGTGATTCGGTTAAATCTTATAAACAGTTACCACTTAACCTTTATCAAATCCAATCTAAATACCGTGATGAAAAACGTCCTCGTAATGGTTTATTGCGTACGCGTGAATTTATCATGAAAGATGGTTATAGCTTCCACCAAGATTATGATAGTCTTGATGTGACTTATGAAGATTACCGCAAGGCTTATGAAGCAATTTATACCCGTGCTGGTCTTGATTTCAAGGCGATTATCGGAGATGGCGGAGCGATGGGTGGTAAAGATAGCCAAGAATTTATGGCGATTACACCAGACCGTACAGATCTAGACCACTGGTTAGTTTTAGATAAATCAATTGCTTCGCTTGATGAAATTCCAGCTGATGTGCTTGATGAAATTAAGAAAGAATTAACCTCTTGGGTAGTATCAGGTGAAGATACGATTGCCTACTCAAGTGAGTCAGATTATGCAGCGAATCTTGAAATGGCGACAGATGCCTTTACGCCATCAACTAAGGTGGTAGCTCAAGACGAGATGGCTAAGGTGGAAACACCAGATTGCAAGACCATTGATGACGTGGCTGCCTTTTTACAAGTTGCCGAAGAACAAACTATCAAAACCCTTCTCTTTATGGCTGACGGTCAACCTGTCGTGGCGCTCTTGGTAGGTAATGACCAAGTCAATGATGTGAAATTAAAAAATCATTTGGCAGCAGATTTTCTTGAACCAGCTAGTGTAGAACAAGCTCAAGAGGTCTTTGGTGCAAGTTTTGGTTCACTTGGTCCAGTTGGTTTGGCTGAAGATGTTCGTATCGTTGCTGATCGTAAAGTTCAATATTGTTATAATGCCGTGGTTGGTGCCAATCAAGACGGTTATCATTTGACAGGTGTTAACCCAGAACGTGATTTCAAGGCAGAATACGTGGATATTCGTGAAGTTCGTGAGGGTGAATTGTCACCAGATGGAAAAGGCACACTCAAGTTTGCTCGTGGTATTGAGATTGGTCACATTTTCAAACTCGGAACACGCTATTCAGCTAGCATGGGTGCGAATATCCTTGATGAAAATGGTCGCAGTGTTCCAATGATTATGGGGTGCTATGGTATCGGTGTTAGCCGTATCTTGTCTGCTGTTATCGAGCAACATGCCCGCTTATTTGTCAGCAAGACACCAAAAGGTGATTTCAAATACGCTTGGGGAATCAACTTCCCTAAAGAATTGGCACCGTTTGACGTGCATTTGATTACGGTTAACGTTAAAGATGATGAAGCACAAGCTCTGACAGATAATTTAGAGAAACAGTTGATGTCAGCAGGTTATGATGTCTTGACAGACGATCGTAATGAACGTGTAGGCTCTAAGTTCTCAGATAGTGATTTGATTGGTTTGCCAATCCGTGTTACTGTTGGTAAGAAAGCAGCCGAAGGCATTGTGGAAGTCAAAATCAAAGAAACAGGTGATAGTATTGAAGTTCATCAAGAAAACCTACTTGAAACCTTGAAGATTTTGACAGAAGAAAAAGCATAAGCTAACTAAATAACTCACTTGATTATTGATCAAGTGGGTTTCTTTTTAGAAAATATAAAAACCTATTGACAGAATTTGGGGAGTGTGGTAAAATAGTCTTTGTTGTTAGCGGGGATGGCGGAATTGGCAGACGCGCAGGACTAAGGATCCTGTGACCGCTTTAGGTCGTGTGGGTTCAAGTCCCACTCTCCGCAAAGTAAAGGCTGAGGTAACTCAGTCTTTTTTATGTTTTCAGTAAAAATATCGGTAAAGACTAGAATTTCTCAAAAAAATGTGATAAAATTAACGTTGTAATGGGGAAACCCAAAATATTAGAGGAGGCCTAATTAAATGGCAATCGTTTCAGCAGAAAAATTTGTCCAAGCAGCCCGTGACAACGGTTATGCTGTTGGTGGATTTAACACAAACAACCTTGAGTGGACGCAAGCAATCTTGCGTGCAGCAGAGGCTAAAAAAGCTCCAGTTCTTATCCAAACATCTATGGGTGCTGCTAAGTACATGGGTGGTTACAAATTGGCTAAAGTGATGATTGAAACTCTTGTAGAATCAATGGGAATCACTGTACCAGTTGCAATCCATCTTGACCATGGTCACTACGAAGATGCACTTGAGTGTATTGAAGTGGGTTACACGTCAATCATGTTTGATGGTTCACATCTTCCAATCGAAGAAAACCTTGAAAAAGCTCGTGAAGTAGTAGCTTTGGCACATGCTAAAGGTGTATCAGTTGAGGCTGAAGTTGGAACTATCGGTGGTGAAGAAGACGGTATCGTTGGTAAAGGTGAATTGGCACCAATCGAAGATGCAAAAGCTATGGTTGAAGCAGGTGTTGACTTCTTGGCTGCAGGTATCGGTAATATCCACGGTCCATATCCAGAAAACTGGGAAGGTCTTGACCTTGAGCACTTGAAGAAATTGACAGAAGCTCTTCCAGGTTTCCCAATCGTTCTTCATGGCGGTTCTGGTATTCCAGATGAGCAAATCCAAGAAGCTATCCGTCTTGGTGTTGCAAAAGTTAACGTGAACACTGAAGGACAAATTGCCTTCTCAAACGCAACTCGTCAATTTGCAGCTGACTACAATGCTAATGCAGCAGACTACGACGCTAAAAAATTGTTTGACCCACGTAAATTCTTGGCACCAGGTATCAAGGCTGTTCAAGATGCTATCGAAGATCGTATTGAAGTATTCGGTTCAACAAATAAAGCTTAATTAAGACAAGAAATAAAGACTTATTCTTTAGAATAAGTCTTTTTTCGTTGTAAAAGCAGGAAAAATAGAAGATTTACTTGCCAAAGTACATAAGGTGTGCTATACTATCTAGGTATGTGGTGCTAGCACATCCCTTATATTTGATCAAATTAGGAGGAAAAACCATGGCTAAAGTATGTTATTTTACTGGTCGTAAGACTGTTTCAGGAAACAACCGTTCACATGCGATGAACCAAACTAAGCGTGCCGTAAAACCAAACCTTCAAAAAGTTACTGTACTGATTGATGGTAAACCAAAAAAAGTTTGGGTTTCAGCTCGTGCTCTTAAATCTGGTAAAGTAGAACGCGTTTAATAAGCAAAGGCTAGGAAATATCTTAGCTTTTTCTTTTGTCATCGACTACTTTTATAACGATAGTGATTTGTATGAGCTCCTTTTTTACAAGTCCTTGATAATATGGTAAAATGAAGTAATAAAAAGATTTGAGGTAGAAAGTATGACTGTAAAAATCAATACCAAAGATGGTCAAATTGAACTATTAGATGAAGTCATTGCAACAGTTGTTGGAGCATCTGCAACTGAGATTTTTGGCGTTGTTGGTATGGCTAGCAAAAGCACTTTGAAAGACAATTTTCAAGCACTTCTACGCAAGGAAAACTATAGTAAAGGTGTCGTTGTTACCTCAACTGAGGCAGGTATCACAGTGGATGTTTACACCATTATGAGCTACGGTGTTAAGATTAGTGAAGTGTCTAAAAATATTCAAGAACGTGTAAAATTTAACCTTGAGCATCAGCTAGGAATCTCGGCTGACGTTGTCAATGTTTATGTTCAAGGCATTAAGGTTGTGGGAGAGTAAGATGTCAACGATTACAACAAGTTTATTACAAGAAATGGTACAAGCGGCAGCTACCCGTCTAAGCAAGCAATCTGAGTATGTTAATTCTTTAAATGTCTTTCCCGTTCCAGATGGCGATACTGGAACTAACATGAGCATGACCATGGATAACGGTGCCAAGGAAGTGTCTAATAAACCAGCTACAACAGTTGGTCAGGTTGGTCAGATTCTATCAAAAGGTTTGCTGATGGGAGCGCGTGGTAATTCCGGTGTAATCACATCTCAGCTATTCCGTGGTTTTGGTCAAGCGATTAAAGACAAGGAAGAATTAAACGGTAAAGATTTAGCTCAAGCTTTTCAATCAGGAGTTGAAGTTGCCTATAAGGCAGTGATGAAACCTGTTGAAGGAACCATTCTAACAGTTTCTCGTGGAGCAGCTGTAGGGGCAATGAAAAAAGCAGAAAGTACAGATGATGCGATTGAGGTCATGCGTGCAGCGCTTGACGGTGCTAAAATTGCTTTGGCTAAAACACCAGACCTCTTGCCTGTTCTTAAAGAGGTCGGCGTGGTTGACTCGGGTGGTCAAGGCTTGGTATTTATCTACGAAGGTTTTTTGTCTGCCTTAACAGGTGAATACTTGGTTTCAGAAGATTTCCAAGCAACTCCAGCAACTATGTCTGAGATGATCAACGCAACTCATCATCAATCTGTTGCTGGTCATGTGGCTACTGAAGAGATTACTTTTGGTTACTGTACAGAGATAATGGTTGCCCTAGGCCAAGGCCCAACCTATGCTAAAGAATTTAATTATGAGGAATTTCAAGGTTATTTGAGTGGTTTGGGTGATTCTCTTTTAGTTGTCAACGATGATGAGATTGTCAAAGTCCACGTTCATACTGAAGATCCAGGACTGGTGATGCAAGAAGGCTTGAAATATGGCTCTTTGGTTAAGGTCAAGGTTGACAATATGCGTGAGCAACATGAGGCTCAAATAGAAAAAGAAACGCAACAACTCCCTGTTCAAGAGGTTAAAGATTATGGTTTAATCGCAGTCGTAGCAGGTGATGGTCTAGCTGATATTTTCAAATCTCAAGGTGTTGATTACATCATCTCAGGTGGTCAAACCATGAACCCATCAACAGAAGATATTGTTACAGCCATTGAAGCAGTTAATGCTAAGCAAGTCATTATCTTGCCAAATAATAAAAATATCTTTATGGCAGCTCAGTCAGCAGCCGATGTTGTTGATTTGCCAGTTGCAGTCGTTGAAACGAAAACGGTCGTACAAGGTTTTACTAGTTTATTAGCCTTTAATCCAACACAGTCTTTAGAAGATAATGTTAAAGCTATGACGGACAGTCTTGCAGACGTGGTCAGTGGTAGCATGACCTTGGCAGTTCGTGACACAACCATTGATGGATTGGAAATTCATGAAAATGATGTCTTGGGTATGGTTGACGGTAAAATCGTTGTATCAATGCCAGATATGGCTCAGGCCTTGCGTGCAACCTTGGATAAGATGATTGATGAAGATAGTGAAATTGTAACGCTCTACGTTGGTCAAGATGGTCAAGAAGAGCTTGCTCAGGAGTTGACAGATTATCTTGAAGAAACTTATGAAGATCTTGAAGTTGAAGTTTATCAAGGAGATCAACCAGTTTATCCTTATCTCATGAGTGTTGAATAATGAAAAAGATTGAGACAAACTTGTCTCAATCTTTTTATATTTTTATTTGCTAATTACTTAATTAAGGAGTATGATAAGAAAAAGGAGGTTTTGCTATGTTCTTGTTAAATTTTCTAGTACCTACGATACTAATTTTTGTCGTTCTTAGTATTTTATTGAGTTGTTTGTATGTGGTACGTCAACAGACAGTTGCTATTGTTGAACGTTTTGGTAAATATCAAACAACACAACAAAGTGGCATTCATTTTCGTATGCCTTTTGGCATTGATCGGATTGCTGCTCGAGTTCAATTACGTTTACTTCAAACAGAACTTGTCGTTGAAACCAAGACCAAAGATAATGTGTTTGTAACGCTAAATATCGCAACCCAGTATCGTGTCAACGAAGCAAATGTGACAGATGCCTACTACAAATTGATGCGTCCAGAAGATCAGATTAGATCTTATATCGAAGACGCTCTTCGTTCATCTGTGCCTAAATTAACCTTGGATGAATTATTTGAGAAAAAAGATGAAATTGCTCTGGAAGTCCAACATCAAGTGGCTGAAGAAATGACCACTTATGGTTATATCATTGTTAAGACCTTGATCACCAAGGTTGAACCTGATGCTGAAGTCAAGCAGTCAATGAATGAAATCAATGCAGCTCAACGTAAGCGTGTCGCCGCTCAAGAATTAGCTAATGCGGACAAGATTAAAATTGTCACTGCAGCCGAGGCAGAGGCTGAAAAAGATCGCTTACACGGGGTCGGTATTGCCCAACAACGTAAGGCGATAGTGGATGGTTTGGCTGACTCCATTAAGGAACTCAAAGATGCCAATATTAGTCTAGATGAAGAGCAAATCATGTCTATTCTCTTGACCAATCAATACTTGGATACTCTCAATACCTTTGCCAGCAAGGGTAATCAAACGATTTTCCTACCTAACACACCAGATGGTGTAGCCGATATTCGCACACAAGTTCTTTCAGCTTTGAAAGCCAATCAGAAATAACAAAAACCAAGTCAAACGACTTGGTTTTTTATTAACGTAAGAAACGTTGCAAGAATTCTTTGGTACGTTCTTCTTGTGGGTTTTCAAAAATTTGTTCAGGGGTTCCTTGTTCTGCAATAACCCCTTTATCCATGAAAATAACACGGTCAGAAACGTCACGAGCAAATTCCATTTCATGAGTCACGATAATCATGGTCAAACCTGATTTTGCTAAATCTTGCATGGTTTTAAGCACTTCGCCAACCATTTCCGGATCAAGTGCAGAAGTAGGCTCATCAAAGAGGATAGCTTCTGGATCAACAGATAGAGCACGTGCAATTGCCACACGTTGTTTTTGTCCACCTGATAGTTGGCTTGGTTTTGCTTTCCAATATTGTTGTCCAAGACCAACTTTTTCAAGATTAGCTTTGGCAATTTTTTCTGCTTCAGTTCGGTCACGTTTGAGAACTGTTGTTTGAGCTACAACGGCATTATCTAAAACGTTTAAATTGTTAAAGAGATTAAAGGATTGGAATACCATACCGAGTTTCTCACGATAAGTCGTTAAGTCATAGCCCTTAGCCAGAACGTCTTGACCATGATAGAGAATCTGTCCTTCTGTTGGAGTTTCTAAAAGGTTAATGGAACGTAGAAAGGTTGATTTTCCAGATCCTGAACTACCGATGATAGAGATGACCTCGCCTTTTTTGACTTCTAGGGAGATGTCTTTAAGGACTAAGTTTTGGCCATACGATTTTTTCAAATGTTTGATTTCTAAAATGGTATTGGTCATTAGAGCACCTCCGTTTGCATTTGGTTAGCACCTGTTGTGTAATGATCCGTATCCATGCGGCGTTCAATGTAACGTAGGATACGAGTGACAGTGAAGGTCAAAACGAAGTAGATAATCGCAATGATGGTAAAGGTTTGGAAATATTGATAAGTTTGCGTTGCAACCGTATTTCCAGAGAAGTAAAGTTCAACAACGGAAATCACATTCAAAACAGAAGTATCCTTGATGTTGATGACAAACTCATTACCAGTTGCAGGTAAGATATTACGAATAACTTGTGGTAAGACAACTTTTTTCATGGTTTGTGAATGTGTCATACCAAGGGCAGTTGCCGCTTCAAATTGTCCCTTATCCACAGCAAAGATACCACCACGAACGATTTCACTCATATAAGCACCTGTATTGATAGAAACAATAAAGATAGCAGCAAGTGTACGGTCAATCGAAATGCCAAAGGCTTGAGCTGTTCCGTAGTAGATAATCATGGCTTGAACGATCATTGGTGTGCCACGGAAAACTTCAATGTAGATATTGATTAACCAGCCAATGACCTGTTGAATAAGAGCAAGTCCTTTATTGGCAGCTTTTGGAGCAGTACGAAAGACACCAATCAAAAGACCAATCATGGTACCAATAACCGTACCCAAGATAGAAATCAAGAGTGTGATACCTGTTCCACGTAGGAATTGCTGCCAGTTTTTTGTCCAAATAGACCAAACTTGGTTGATAAAGCTCGTTTCTTCGGCACTTTCTTCGACAGGTTGTTTAGCAATCATGTTATCCATTAGTGTTAGACGATCTTGATCTGAAATGGTAGCAAGGAGGTCATTGACTTTTCCTAGGCGATTATCATCTTTACGCATACCGACTGCAATACTGGCATCGGCTTCAGACACTTCAAAGCCAGTTTGAAGGTTAATCATTTTGAATTTGTCGTTGGCCATTTCAGCAGACAGGGCTTCTGGTCGTTCAGACACATACCCATCAATTACTCCAGAAAGAAGGGCTTGACGCATTTGAGAGAAATCTCCCATAGCAGTTTGTTGATTGACTTCTTCGATTTGTGAAATAATACCATACAAGAACGTTCCTTGTTGGGCAGTAATTTTAGCTCCTGCAAAGTCTGCTAGGTTTTTAGCATTGGCATAATCACCGTCTTTATTGACAACGACAACAGGTGAACCAGTGTAGTAGCTGTCTGAGAAGGCAATTTCTTGCTTACGTTCATCAGTAGGACTCATACCAGCCACAATCATGTCGATTTTACCAGAAGTTAGGGCAGGGATTAAACCAGTCCAAGATGTCTTGACTACCAAGAGTTCTTTTCCTAAACTATCTGCAATCTTCTTAGCAATTTGGACATCATATCCGTTGGCATACTGGTTGGTTCCCTCGATAGGGACGGCCCCATTTTCATCAGTTTCTTGAGTCCAGTTAAAAGGTGCATAAGCAGCTTCCATTCCGACTCTGAGAAATTCATCTGCTTGTGCAGGGGTCCAACTTGTAAAGAGGAAAAAGACCGCTGTAAGACAAGCAAGGAGTACTTTTCTCATATTTAATCTCCTATCTATTATAAAATTATAACTATTTTACAAGAAAAGTTAGAAAATTTCAATACTCCGAGCCAAAAGGTAACGCTTCCATCCGAAAAATCACTAGATTTATGGTACAATGAAAAAAGAGTTTTAATAAAATAGAGGAGTTTATCATGTTTGAACTATTGAAGGCCATATTTTTTGGAATTGTTGAGGGGATTACCGAGTGGCTGCCGATTTCTAGTACAGGTCATTTGATTTTGGTACAAGAATTTATCAATTTCAAGGGTCAGAGTCAAGAGTTTATGGATGTTTTTAATGTCGTCATCCAGTTGGGTGCTATCATGGCAGTTGTGGTCATCTACTTTGACCGTCTAAATCCGTTTCGCTCAGGTAAGACAGAGCAAGAAGTTAAGCAGACTTGGCAATTATGGTTAAAGGTGATCTTGGCTTGTTTACCCGTCATTGTCATGGCTATGTTGTTTGATGATTGGTTTGAGGCTAAGTTTTATAATTTCTTTAGTGTGGCTTTGATGTTGATCATTTATGGAGTGGCATTTATCTGGATTGAAAATCGTCAAGCCAATCGTCAGCCAGAGATTACTGATTTGGCGAGCATGCCTTATGTGACAGCGATGCAAGTTGGCTTGTTTCAAATTCTCAGCTTAATGCCAGGAACTAGCCGTTCAGGTTCAACCATCATCGGTGGGATGTTGATGGGGACTAGTCGTTCAGTGGTGACAGAGTTTACCTTTTTCCTAGGTATTCCAATCATGTTTGGGGCGAGTGCTTGGAAACTTTTGAAGTTTTTCCTGGGTGGTAGTTTATTGACCTTGGAACAGGTCTGCCTTATTTTAGTTGGAATGTTAACTGCTTTTGTGGTCAGTCTATTTGTGATTCGTTTCTTGACAGGCTTTGTCAAACGCCATAATTTCAAGGGCTTTGGTTATTACCGTATCGCCTTGGGGATTTTACTGTTGATGTACTATGTCATCAAAGTATTATTATTTGCTTAGATTTATCGAATAAAAAGGAGAGGGCAAGCTCTCCTTTTTAGTTGCAGTAAATGACAGATAAATTGATAAGTAAAACAAAATTTGTTATCATTATAATATTCAGAAAAAATAGATTGCAAAGAGAAAATAATGAAACAATATGGTTTATTAGTAAAAGAAAAAAACTTTTTAGTCTTTATCTCAGCGATCAGTCTAATCTACCTAGCACAATCCATTGTAGATGTCGCAATCATTTGGTTGGTTTATGAAAAAACGCAGCAACCCTTATTTATTGCCTTATCAGTGTTTATCACACAAGTACCGTCCTTGATTTCTGCTCCATTTTTAGGAGGGGTGATGGATAAGATAGCAGTGTCTAAAGCCATATCATTGGCTAGCTTGGTGAAGGCTTTTGTCTTTATCGTTTTATGTTTACTGTCAACTCATATCAATAACCTTGTGCTGATAGTCCTTGCTCTCTTGCTAATACTAAATAGTGCTGTCAGTCCCTTGATTTCGGCAGGCAGTATTGCAATCGTTAAGGATCTTTTAGATGACGAGCAATTTCATACTGCCAATGCTCTGGTCAATATTTCATTTGATGTGTGTTATTTGCTAGGGGCTTTTCTTTCAGGGTTGATTATTGCTCAGTTTAATCATCAGCTTATTTTTCTTTGCTCAGCTCTGTTATTCTTTTTGGCAACACTGTTGTTGTCTTTGATTCCATCACAAAGGCATCAGAAGCAGGAAGAAGACAACGGAAAGAAAAGGCCACTTCTTCAAGCTCTTCAATATCTGACATCAATTCCTAAGTTATTGTCACTAGTTTGTTTAACGTCCTTATGGAATCTACTGATATGGGGAGCCTTTCCCATCGTTTTTCCGATTTTCGTAAAGACGATTTTGCAAGAAGGTGCAGCAACTTATGGCTTAATCAATGGAGTGCAATCGTTTGGTATCATTATTGGTTCTTTGATTGTAGGTGGTATCCCCAAGCATAAGAATAGCTTTCATTTAACCTTCTTATTTTTGATGGCTCATTGTGTCCTTATTGCGATTTTTTCCTTACAAAACAATGTGCTATCGTCGATGATTTTGCTGATTGTAGCAGGAGTCATCTCATCTCCTGTTATGATTTATAAATCAACCTTTTTTCAAGAAACAATTCCAGATCAACTAAAAGGGAGAATTTTTAGTATCATTGGTTTGTTGGGTACAGTGACTTATCCGATTGGTAACTTTTTGACGGCCTTGCTACTCAATGGTATTTCTGCTGAAAATGTGGGTATCTTGCTCTTTACTTATGCAATTATTCTATTACTACTTTCGGTTGCCTTATTTGCTGTATTTTATCGTAAAGCTAATCATGAAACCTAAGAAAATAGCACTGTTTGAGTGCTATTTTTGCCTTGGTGGATAATTCAGAAAACATGTAAGCAACAGGAACAATAAATAACAAGACAGACTAGAGTAAAAATTGTATTTTTTTGGCTTTTTCGATATAATGATAAGAATGATGACTCGTATGAGGTAAATAAAATGGAAATGAAACAAATTAGCGAAACAACGCTAAAAATCACAGTTAGTCTAGATGATTTAGAGCTTTATGGCATGGAGTTGAAAGATTTTCTTGTTCCCAAGGAAAAAACAGAAGAATTTTTCTATACCATGCTAGATGAGGTGGATTTGCCTGACAACTTCAAAAATAGTGGTATGTTGAGTTTTCGTGTGACGCCGCGTAAGGATCGCATTGATGTCTTTGTGACCAAGTCCGAGTTGAAAGAGGATTTGGATTTTGAAGATTTGGCAAACTTGGATGATATTTCTCAGATGGATCCCGAAGAATTTTTCAAATCAATTGAGAAAAATCTCATGAAAAAAGGAGATACCAAGGCCCACGAGATGCTCAAGCAGGTTGAAGATATGGTGGATGGCATGTTAACAAAATCAGATAGCCAAGAAGATGTGGCATCGGATCATGCGATAGATAAAGATGTTGTGGAACAGTATGTTCACTATGTTTTTCGTTTTGACGATGTTAAAGAGGTGGTCGATTTTGCAACGGCAGTGACCTATGATTTAGAAGCGTCAGAACTGTATAAAGAAGACAAAACTTATTACCTGACAATCTTACTAGACTTGGAGAATAAACCGAGCTACTATGCAAATCTAATGTATGCTCGTATGTTGGAGCATGCACAAGTCAGCCTAAGAACTAGGGCTTATTTGCAGGAGCATGCGACCTTACTCCTATCTTACCATGCAGTTGATGAGTTAAAACAATTAGGAGAATAAAAAATGGTACCTTTTACCATTGAATACGTCATGATTTTAATTGGGACTTTTCTGCTCTCCCTCATTCTGACACCAATTGTCAGATTTATAGCCTTTAGGGTGGGAGCTGTCGATCAGCCCAATGCTCGCCGCATCAATCAAGTCCCAATGCCAAGTAGCGGTGGTCTAGCAATCATTTTGTCTTTTCTACTAACTAGCTTGATTATTATGCCGTTTATTGTGCGGTCACTTTTGTCAACCCAATCCTATTTTGATTATATTTTACCAGTGGTAGTAGCTGGTCTTATAGTTGGTATCACTGGCTTTATTGATGATATTTATGAATTATCTCCTAAATTTAAGATGTTAGGGATTATTCTAGCAGCCATCGTGGTTTGGTATTTTACAGACTTTCGTTTTGATAGTTTTAAGATTCCCTTTGGGGGAGCTTTGATTTCATTTGGTCCTGTGCTGACTTGTTTGTTGACGGTTTTGTGGATTATTTCCATAACCAATGCAGTCAATTTGATTGATGGTTTAGATGGTCTAGTTTCTGGGGTATCTATTGTTAGCCTGGGTACTATGGGTTTGGTTTCTTATTTTTTCTTACCCAAGTCAGATCTTTATCTAACCATGACCATTTTTGTTCTGCTGGCAGCCATTTTGGGCTTTTTCCCTTATAATTACCATCCAGCCATTATCTATCTCGGAGATACAGGAGCCCTGTTTATTGGCTTTATGATTGGTGTCCTATCTTTACAAGGGTTGAAAAATGCCACAGCTGTGGCAGTAGTGACGCCAGTGATTATCCTAGGTGTACCGATTATGGATACGGTGGTGGCGATTATTCGTCGGAAATTATCAGGTCAAAAAATAACGCAGCCAGATAAACGCCATCTACATCATCGCTTGTTAGCGATGGGCTTTACTCATCGTGGAGCAGTTTTTGTGGTCTATGGGATTGCGATTCTCTTTTCTTTAACCTCTCTTCTCTTAAATGTATCCAGTCGTCTAGGTGGAATTTTGTTGATAATCGGATTAACCTTTGGTCTGGAAATTTTTATTGAGGGTTTGGGCATTTGGGGTATGAATAAAACGCCACTATTTAATCTTTTGAAATTCATTGGTAATAGTGATTTTCGTCAGACTACACTGCTGAAATGGCAAGAAAAATCAAAGAAGTAGCAAGCTCTAAACAAAGCCTTACAAGGCTTTTTTTGTTATAATAAAGTCAAACTTAAAATGAAGGAGCCAATCATGTCTGTACTTGAAATTAAAAACTTACATGTCTCAATTGAAGACAAAGAAATTTTGCGTGGAGTTAATCTAACGTTAAAAACAGGAGAGATTGCAGCAATCATGGGACCAAACGGAACAGGGAAATCAACCCTGTCTGCTGCTATTATGGGCAATCCCAACTTTGAAGTGACCGAGGGAGAAATCCTTTTTGACGGTGTTAATCTTTTGGAATTGGAAGTTGACGAACGTGCACGTTTAGGTTTGTTTCTTGCCATGCAATACCCAAGTGAGATTCCAGGAATTACCAATGCAGAATTCATCCGTGCAGCCATGAATGCTGGTAAAGAAGATGAGGATAAGATTTCTGTGCGTGATTTCATCACTAAATTAGATGAAAAAATGGAATTGCTTGGCATGAAAGAAGAAATGGCAGAACGCTATCTCAACGAAGGCTTCTCTGGTGGAGAGAAAAAACGCAATGAAATCCTTCAATTACTCATGCTAGAGCCAAAATTTGCCTTACTTGATGAGATTGACTCAGGTCTTGATATTGATGCCTTGAAGGTGGTTTCTAAGGGAGTCAATGCCATGCGTGGAGATGGTTTTGGTGCCATGATTATCACCCACTATCAACGCTTACTCAATTACATCACACCAGATGTGGTGCATGTGATGATGGATGGGCGCGTGGTACTATCAGGTGGTGCAGATTTGGCTAAACGTTTGGAAAATGAAGGTTACGCCAAAATTGCTGAGGAACTGGGCTTGGATTATCAAGAAGAGGCTTAGTCTAAGACTGGATAAAAGGAGAACGAAATGACAAGGGAAAGCATTCTTAATTTTTCACAAGGTCATGCTGAGCCAAAATGGTTACAAGAACGTCGTTTAGCAGCGTTTGACAAGTTAGACGACTTGGATTTTCCTGTGATTGAACGGGTTAAGTTTCATCGTTGGAATTTAGGCGATGGCACGGTGACAGATAGTCCAGAAGTTGCTAGAGTACCAGACTTTATCCAGCTAGATGACAATCCTAAGCTGGTGCAAGTGGGAACGCAGACCGTTTTGGAACAATTACCAGCCAAGCTCTTGGAACAAGGTGTGGTTTTGACAGATTTGAGAACTGCCTTGGAAGAAATCCCAGAGCAAATTGAGGCTAATTTTGGTCAAGCAGTTGCTTATGACGCCAATAAATTGGCAGCCTATCACACGGCTTATTTCAATAGCGGTGCCGTGCTTTATGTTCCTGATAATGTTGAGATTGAGCAACCTATTGAAAACATTTTTCTGCAAGATAGCGATAGCGATGTGCCTTTCAACAAGCATGTCTTGATTATCTTAGGTAAAAATGCTAAAGTGACTTATTTGGAACGATTTGAATCAATTGGGCAAAATACTCAACAAGCGACTGCTAATATCTGTGTAGAAGTGATTGCTGGAGCAGGTAGTCAAATTAAATTTGCAGCCATTGATCGCCTAGGTGAGAACGTGACAGCCTATGTCACACGTTGTGGTAGTCATGCCGATGACGCAACGATTGACTGGGCATTGGGTGTCATGAATGAAGGCAATGTAGTTTGTGATTTTGACAGTGAGTTAATTGGTCATGGTAGTCATGCCAACCTAAAAGTAGTAGCCGTTTCAAGTGGTCGTCAAGTACAAGGGATTGATACACGTGTCACCAACTATGGTCGTTCGTCAGTCGGTCATATTTTGCAACACGGGGTTATCTTAGAACGTGCAACCTTGACGTTCAATGGTATCGGCCATATCCTCAAAGGAGCTAAAGGAGCAGATGCGCAACAAGAAAGCCGTGTGTTGATGTTGTCAGATAAGGCTCGTTCAGATGCCAATCCGATTCTTTTAATTGATGAAAATGAAGTCACAGCAGGTCATGCTGCCTCAATCGGTCAAGTCGATCCAGAAGACATGTATTATTTGATGAGTCGTGGTATCGATCAAGTTACTGCGGAAAAGTTAGTGATTCGTGGCTTCTTAGGGACTGTGATTACAGAAATTCCAGTCAAGTCAGTACGTGAAGACATGATTGCCGTAATTGATGAAAAGTTGGATAAACGCTAATGCAAGCAGAATTTTGGCGAGATTTTCCGATTTTACAAGAGCAGATACAGGGTGAACCTTTGGTTTATTTGGACAATGCAGCGACTAGCCAAAAGCCTCAAATGGTCTTAGATGCTCTCAATCAATACTATCGTACCAGCAATGCTAATGTTCATCGCGGGGTTCACAGTCTAGCTGAAAGAGCAACGACAGCCTATGAGATAGCTCGCGACAAGGTGGCAGATTTTATTGGTGCTAATCGAAAAGAAATCATTTTTACCAAAGGGGCTACTGCGGGTTTGAATATTGTTGCTACTTGGGCTGAACGACTCTTAAAACCAGGTGATGAGGTTTTGATTAGCATTATGGAACACCATGCCAATCTGATACCTTGGCAACAGGTTTGTCAACGAACAGGAGCTAAATTAGTCTATGTTTATCTAAAAGACGGACAATTGGATCTGGCTGACTTGAAAACGAAGTTAAATGCAAACACAAAGTTTGTGAGTATTACTCATGTGTCAAATGTCCTTGGTTGTGTCAATCCAGTCAAAGAAATTGCTGATTTGGCTCATCAAGTAGGGGCCTATCTTGTCCTTGATGCTGCCCAATCAGCAGGTCATATTGCCTTGAATGTGGCTGATTTAGCTTGTGATTTTATGGTGTTTTCAGGTCACAAAATGTATGCTCCTACTGGGATTGGTGTCTTGTACGGACGAAAAAGTTTGTTGGAACAATTGCCACCTGTCGAATTTGGTGGGGAAATGATTGCCAGTGTGAGTGAGCAAGAAGCTAGTTGGGCTGATTTACCGTATAAGTTTGAGGCTGGAACGCCTCCTATCGCAGAAGCCATTGGTTTGGGTGCTGCCATTGACTACCTTAACCAGATTGGCTTGTCTAAGGTTACAGCACATGAAGCGAATTTGCTCGCCTATCTGTTACCCAAATTGCAGCAAATTGATGGTTTGACCCTTTATGGTCCAAAAGATAGGCAGAACAGACTGGGTGTTTTTTCCTTTAATCTAGAGGGGCTTCATCCGCATGATGTAGCGACAGCTCTTGATTATCAAGGGATTGCAGTTAGGGCAGGTCACCATTGTGCCCAACCCTTGATGACTTATCTAGGAACAAATGCTACAGTGCGAGCGAGCTTAGCCTGTTACAATACCAAGGCTGACTGTGACCGGTTGATTTCTGGTATTCAGGCAACAAAGGAGTTTTTCAATGGCCTTATCTAATCTTAATCAACTCTATATGACCTTGATAACTGATCATGCTAAAAGTCCTCATCATTATGGGGCTTTGGCAGATATTGAACCCGTAACCTTACATAATCCGAGTTGTGGTGATGTGATTCATCTCTTTGTCAAATGGGGAGATGATGAGGTTGAAGACATCAGTTTTTCTGGTCAAGGGTGTAGTATTTCAACGGCGTCAGCCAGTATGATGACAGATTTAGTCAAAGGTAAACGAAAAGATGACATTAACGAACTTTTGGAGTTGTTTTCTCAGCTAATGCAAGGGCAAAAGCTGGCTCAGTCAAAGCGTCTTGGCGATGCTGAATTTCTAGCAGGAGTGACCAAGTTTCCCCAACGGATAAAATGTGCTAATCTCGCTTGGCAAGCCATGACGAAGGTGTTAACAAAACAAGAAAATTGAACGAATAAAAAATATGAGGAGATAATTATGGCAGAAACAAATGAAATCGTTGAGCCAAAGCCGATTGATCTTGGTGAATATAAATTCGGTTTCCATGATGATGTTGATCCCATCTATTCCACAGGTAAGGGCTTGAGTGAAGCGGTGGTTAGGCAGATGTCAGCAGAAAAAAACGAACCTGAGTGGATGTTAGAGTTTCGCTTGAAATCTTTGGAAACTTTCCAAAAAATGCCTATGCAGGACTGGGGACCAGATTTGTCTGATATTGATTTTGATGATATTATTTACTATCAAAAACCATCAGATAAGCCAGCTCGTTCTTGGGATGATGTTCCTGAAAAGATTAAGGAAACCTTTGAACGCATTGGTATTCCAGAAGCTGAAAGAGCCTATTTGGCAGGAGCAGCGGCACAATATGAGTCTGAAGTGGTTTATCACAACATGAAAGAAGAATTTGAAAAGTTGGGGATTGTTTTTACGGATACAGATTCAGCCTTGCGTGAGTATCCAGAGCTTTTCAAGCAGTATTTTGCCAAATTAGTCCCGCCAACAGATAACAAACTTGCAGCTCTGAACTCAGCAGTGTGGTCAGGTGGTACCTTTATCTATGTGCCTAAGGGGGTCAAGGTCGATATTCCGTTACAGACTTACTTCCGTATCAACAATCAAAATACAGGTCAGTTTGAACGTACGTTGATCATCGTTGATGAAGGGGCTAGTGTACATTATGTTGAAGGTTGTACAGCACCAACTTATTCAACCAATAGTTTACATGCGGCCATTGTAGAGATTTTTGCCCTTGATGGTGCTTATGTTCGCTATACCACGATTCAAAACTGGTCGGATAATGTTTATAACTTAGTAACCAAGCGTGCTAGAGCTACCAAAAATGCTACAGTGGAGTGGATTGATGGCAATTTGGGTGCTAAAACAACCATGAAATACCCGTCAGTTTACTTGGACGGTGAAGGGGCTCGTGGTACCATGTTATCAATCGCCTTTGCCAATACTGGACAAAAGCAAGATACAGGAGCTAAGATGATTCATAATGCTCCCCATACTAGCTCGTCTATTGTTTCCAAATCGATTGCCAAGGGTGGTGGCGAGGTTAACTATCGTGGTCAGGTGACTTTTGCTAAAAATTCTAAGAAGTCTGTCAGCCATATCGAATGTGATACCATCATTATGGATGACCAGTCTAAGTCAGACACCATTCCATTTAATGAGATTCACAATTCACAAGTTGCTCTTGAGCATGAGGCTAAGGTTTCAAAAATCTCTGAAGAACAACTTTACTATCTGATGAGCCGTGGACTATCTGAAAGTGAAGCGACAGAGATGATTGTCATGGGCTTTGTTGAACCATTTACCAAGGAATTGCCAATGGAATATGCTGTCGAATTGAACCGTTTGATTAGTTATGAAATGGAAGGGTCAGTCGGCTAGATAAAACTTTGTCATAAAGAAAAACCAGTTAGGAAACTAACTGGTTTTATAATTTTTCATTAACGTAACGAACAAAGTGATTCCACCAAACTTTTAGGAAGAAGCTACGTTTGACTTCGTCAGCAGCGACCAATTCAGCTTGTGGTGGGTTATCAAGGTAGCCGACACCAACCAAGTCCTTGTCCTCAAAAGTAGCAAGAGCAACGACCTCGCCTTTCTTGATCGGAGCAGTGAGTTCATTGTTGGTAGAAATGGTGACGTTTTTGGTCAATTGGTCAGATTTTTTTTGCACGACATTGAAATCTTTTTTGGCAATTGCTAAGACGCCTTTTTGTTTACCATCACTAACAGGAACGGTTTGTTTTTTGAAAGGTTGACCAGCCTCAATGACAGTGGTCATTTCATAGGTGCTTCTGACATAGTCTAGTAGGTTTGTTGTGGCAATAAAGCGAGCAAAGGGATTATTGTCAGGGTTATCAGCGTTCAAAACCACCGTAATGACTCGCATGCCGTTTTCAGTAGATGTTCCCACAAAGGATGGACCAGCCAACTCGGTTGTTCCTGTTTTCAGACCGTCAACACCTTCACGACCATAGGTTTGCTGAGGTAGCATGTAATTGAAGGTGTTCATGATGGTACCATCAAAATCGGCTGTACTCTTACTAGTGATTTTGAGAATTTCTGGGTAGTCTTGAATGAGATGACGAGCAATAATGGCCACAGACTTGGCAGACATCATGTTTTCATCATCGTTATTTGATTCAGGGTAGATATTGTTGCCAAGGGCACTATTGTTTAGACCAGAAGCATTGACCAATTTGGCATCTGTAATTCCCCACTTTTTCAGTTGTTTTTGCATCATATCGACAAATGCAGGTTCACTACCAGCAATTTTTTCAGCTAGAGCAATGGCAGCACTATTAGCTGAGGCAATCATACTGGCTTCTAAGAGTTGCTTAACGGTATATTGTCTAGCTTCCATAGGGACATTACTGGCTAGGCTGTTGGCAGTGAGTTGATAAGGATAATCAGAAATGTCAACCATATCATCCATACTAAGCCTACCGGTATTGACTTCTTGATAGACCATATAAGCGGTCATGATTTTTGTGATAGAAGCAATCCCTGCAACGGTTTCAGCGTCCTTTTCATAGAGAATTTTTCCTGTGCTGGCTTCAACGGCAATGGCATGTTTGGCAGACACATCAAAATTATCTGCTGCCCAGACCTTGACTGATGAAGAGAGAAATGATAATATAATTATTACAAAACAAGCTATTTTTTTCATTTTTATACAAACCTTTCAAACTGCTCTAAAATCATTATACCATAAAGAAAGTCAGTAATAAATGGAAGAATAGCCGAGCAGGATTGAGTTTGTTAAAAATATAATTTTCTAAAAATTTATGGAAAACACTTTCCTTTTAAGAAAACTTTATGGTATAATGTAAAACAAATTATTAGAAAAAGAGGAGTCGCTTATGGTGAATAAGAAAAAATTATTCCAATCAGCAGGTGTGACACTTTTAGCTACATCAGTTCTTGCAGCTTGTGGTAAGAGTGAAAACACCGCTTCAAATCAGTCTATCTATAACTATGTCTATACAGCAGATCCAGATACATTAGACTACATCAAGGCCAATCGTGCCTCAACGGGTGATGTGGTAACCCAAGGGGTTGATGGACTTCTTGAAAACGATGAGTATGGTAACTTGGTTGGTTCCTTGGCTAAGGACTGGAAAGTATCAGCTGATGGTTTGACTTATACTTATACCCTACGCGACGATGCTAAATGGTTTACATCAGACGGTGAAGAGTACGCAGATGTTACTGCACAAGACTTTGTGACAGGTTTGAAACATGCGGCAGACTCTCAATCGGACGCTCTTTATGTCGTGCAAGACTCAATCAAGGGATTGCAAGACTATCTTGATGGGAAGACAAAAGACTTCTCAACAGTTGGCGTTAAAGCACTTGATGATAAGACGGTTCAATATACCCTAAATAAACCAGAATCTTACTGGAATTCTAAGGTTACTTATAGTATCTTGTTCCCAGTAAATGAAGAATTCTTGAAATCTCAAGGTGAAGACTTTGGTAAGGTTGATCCATCAAGTATCCTTTACAATGGACCATTCATCCTGAAATCATTGACTTCAAAATCTTCTATCGTCATGGAAAAAAATCCAAACTATTTTGATGCAGACAAGGTCAGCTTAGATGGTATCCAATGGACATACTATGACGGCTCAGACTCAGACAGTCTTTATAAAAACTTTGCTGAGGGTGTTTACAGTATAGCTCGTCTTTATCCAAATAAACCAAGTTATAAAGAAGCTGTTAAAAGCTATGGCGACAACATTGTTTATGGATTACAAGATGACACGACTTACTTTGCGAGATTTAACCTTGATCGTGGTGAGTACAAATTTACCGCTAAAGAAAGTGATAAGCAAAAAGCTGACACTAAGGCAGCTATCTTGAACAAAGACTTCCGTCAAGCCGTTAACTTTGCCCTAGACCGTGTTGCCTACAACTCACAGTTGGCTGGTGAAGAAGCAGCAACTAAGTCATTGCGTAACCTGCTTGTTCCACCAACTTTTGTATCAAGTGGCGACAAGACATTTGGTGCTTTGGTCAAAGAGCAACTCTCTACTTATGGCGAAGAGTGGGCTGATGTCAACCTAGATGACGCTCAAGACGGCATGTACAATGCTGAAAAAGCTAAGGCTGAGTTTGCTAAGGCAAAAGAAGCCCTTCAAGCCCAAGGTGTGGAATTCCCAATTCGCTTGGATATTCCTGCTGACCAAGCAAATGAAGTTCAAGTGCAACAAGTTAGCTCAGTGAAACAATCAATCGAAGCGGCACTTGGCAAAGAAAACGTTGTGGTTGATGTGAACAAGGTGTCAACAGACGAGTATGACAATGCGACTTACTTTGCTGAGTCAGCAGCTCAACATGATTATGATATCTACCTAGATGGTGGTTGGGGACCAGACTACAAAGATCCATCAACTTATCTTGACGTCTTTGATGTTGAAAATGGTGGTTTGATGAAGACAATCGGTATCGATCCAAAATCAACATCAACAGCCGTTGCAGCGTCAGGTCTTGATGAGTACACGAAATTACTTAAAGAAGCTAATGCTAACACAACAGACTTGACGGCTCGTTACACAGCCTATGCGAAAGCTCAGGCTTGGTTGACAGATAGTGCTATCACGCTTCCATTGGTATCAAGAGGTGGTTTGGCTACATTGACTAAGGTTGAGCCAGCGTCAGGTTCTTATGGTGCTATCGGTGTCAAAGGAAATGACTACTTCAAATACGTTAAGTTGAGAGATGAGGCGGTCACAACAAAAGAGCGTGATGAAGTCATTGCTAAATGGCAAGAAGAAAAAGCCAAATCGAATGCTGAGTACGAAGCTAATCTAGCTAGTCACGTTGAAAAATAGAAAACGAAAAAGGGAGTGGTAACTTTGAGTCCCACTCTCTTTTGAGTATTGAGGATAGCTATGAAAAAATATATTATTGAACGATTATTGCGGTCGCTAGTTTCTATTTTTCTAGTGACAACCTTGACCTATGCCATCGTTTTTTCTTTGGTACCAAGAAAGTTGATTTTCAAGCAGGACGCTAACTATAACAAACTAGCCAAAACCCCTGATATGAAAACCAACTATGAAAATACCATTTTTGAACGCATGGGGTATTTGGAATATTATACCAGTAAAGAATTGCAAGCAAAAGCAGTTAAGACGAATCCTACGGTCACGACAGAAGCTAATGCTAGCAACGAAAAAATCTACCAAGACTACATCAAATCTATTGGACGTGGCTGGCAATTAAAACGCTTTGAAGAAAGCAAGGAATTTTATGCGACACGTGAGATTCCACTGTATGAGCGTGTGTGGAACTTCTATGCCAATTTGATTCAGATTGATCACCCATGGCGAGTACAAGACAAGTCTAACCCTGATTTGCCGCGTTACATTCGCCTAGAAAATGATAAATCAGTCGGTTGGGCCTTGGTTGGTTCAGGAACGATTCATAAATACCTTGTGTATGTTAATGGTCAGTTCCCTTATTTACACCAAAACTTAATTACGCTAAACCTAGGAACGTCTTACCCAACTTATGGCAATATCCCTGTTTTGCAGGTCATTACGCAGGGTCAAGGACGAGCTAAGACCGAGCAGGTCACTTTCCCAACAGGCGTTACTAAAACGTCTTCTGTCAATATCTATAGTAGAACCTACAAGTCACCAAGTCAGGCTGATGCACGTGACAAGGCTAACTATGGAGCAGACGATCCTTATACAGCGACACAAACCAACTTTACCGATCCATCAATGATTTCAAGTTCCTTTAAGATTGGGATTATCGGTGTGATTATCTCTTATGTTCTAGGCTTGCCACTGGGTCTTTTAATGACTCGTTTCAAGGGGACTTGGTTTGATTCGCTATCAACTAGTGCCATGACTTTCTTACTTGCCCTACCAAGTGTTGCTGTTATCTATATTGTGCGTCAGACAGGGTCTAGTATCTTTGGTTTGCCAAATGCCTTTCCAATCTTGGGAGCAGCAGATATGCGATCGTATATCTTACCTGCTTTTATCCTTGGTTTCTTGGCAGTACCAGGACTGGCTCTATGGTTCAGACGTTACTTGGTGGATCAACAAAGCAGTGATTATGTCCGTTTTGCTCGTGCCAAAGGCTTGTCTGAAGCAGAAATTTCTAAAAAACACCTCTTCAAAAATGCCATGGTACCAATCGTTTCAGGTATCCCAGGGGCAATCATTTTTGCCATTGCTGGAGCGACCTTGACAGAAACCGTCTTTGCCTTTCCAGGTATGGGTAAAATGTTGATTGATTCCATTAGAGCAGCCAACAATGCCATGGTCATCGGTCTTGTCTTTATCTTTACAAGCCTATCAATTATCTCACTTCTTTTGGGTGATATTTTGATGACCATTATTGACCCACGTATCAAACTAAGTAGTAAAGGAGGAAAATAATGGCTAAGATTGATAAAAGTAAATTTGAATTTGTTGCCTTGGATAACTATGCGTCAGAAGCGATTGACGCACCTGCTTATTCTTATTGGAAGTCTGTTTTTCGCCAATTTTTCTCTAAGAAATCAACCTTGCTGATGTTGACGCTCTTGATTGGCATTATTGTCATGAGCTTTGTCTATCCCTTGTTTGCCAATTATGATTTTGAAGATGTCAGCAGTATCAATGATTTTTCAAAACGCTATATTTGGCCAAATGGTCAGTATTGGTTTGGTACCGATGAAAAAGGGCAATCGCTCTTTGACGGGGTTTGGTATGGAGCGAGAAACTCTATTGTCATCTCGATTATTGCGACTGTTATCAATACGGTTTTAGGTGTTGCCATTGGTGGTGTTTGGGGTGTGTCTAAACGTCTAGATAAGATTATGCTAGAAGTTTACAATGTCATTTCCAATATTCCAGAAATGTTAATCATCATTGTGATGACTTACTCTTTGGGTGCTGGTTTTTGGAATTTGATTTTGGCCTTCTGTTTGACAGGTTGGTTGGGCATTGCTTACAGTATTCGTTTGCAGGTCTTGCGTTATCGTGATTTGGAGTATAACTTAGCCAGTCAAACCTTGGGCACACCGATTTTGAAAATTGTCAGCAAGAACCTTTTGCCACAGTTGGTATCTGTGATTGTGACCATGGTATCGCAAATGCTACCAAGTTATATTTCTTATGAAGCCTTTCTGTCATTCTTTGGTCTAGGTCTGCCTGTGACTGAACCAAGTTTGGGCCGTTTGATTTCTAAGTATTCGACAGACTTGGTAAGTAATGGTTATTTGTTCTGGATTCCATTGACCGTTTTGATTTTAGTATCCCTACCACTCTTTATTGTTGGGCAAAATTTGGCTGACGCGAGTGACCCACGTTCACATAGATAGGAGATTAGTATGACAGAAAAAAATGTAGTATTAAGTGCCAAAGATGTGGTCGTGGAATTTGCTGTCCGTGATCGTGTCTTAACGGCTATTCGAGGCATTTCACTTGATCTTTATGAGGGTGAGGTCTTGGCCTTGGTTGGAGAATCAGGGTCAGGTAAGTCTGTGTTGACCAAAACGTTTACTGGTATGTTGGAAGCCAATGGTCGTGTGGCAAAAGGCTCGATTACCTATCGTGGTCAAGATTTGACCCAGTTGACCTCGCATAAGGATTGGGAAAAAATCCGTGGTCAAAAAATTGCTACTATTTTCCAAGATCCGATGACCAGCTTAGATCCGATTAAGAGTATTGGTAGTCAGATTACAGATGTGATTATTAAACATCAAGGCAAGAGCAAGGACGAGGCTAAACAGATCGCCATTGACTATATGACCAAGGTTGGTATTCCTGAAGCAGACAAGCGTTTCAATGACTATCCTTTCCAGTATTCAGGTGGTATGCGTCAACGGATTGTAATCGCGATTGCCCTTGCTTGTAAGCCAGATATTTTGGTCTGTGATGAGCCGACAACGGCTCTTGATGTGACCATTCAAGCACAAATCATTGCTCTGCTCAAATCCTTACAAGAAGAATACAATTTCACTACCATCTTTATCACCCATGATTTGGGTGTGGTGGCTAGTATTGCTGATAAAGTTGCTGTCATGTATGCTGGTGATATTGTAGAATACGGTAGTGTCGAGGATATTTTCTACGACCCACGTCATCCATACACTTGGAGCTTACTGTCAAGCCTACCTCAGTTGGCTGATGATCAAGGTGTTCTCTTTTCAATTCCAGGAACCCCACCGTCTCTTTATAAGGAGATTAAAGGCGACGCCTTTGCAGCCAGATCGCCTTATGCCATGAAAATTGATTTTGAAGAAGATGTGCCTAGATTTGAAGTAAGTCCTAGCCATTGGGCAAAAACTTGGCTTTTGCATCCTGATGCACCAAAGGTGGAAAAACCAGTCTTGATTCAAAATCTACATGAGAAAATTTCACAAAAATACCAAGGAGGACTAAGGAAATGACTGAAAAATTAGTTGAGATTAAGGATTTAGAAATTTCCTTTGGCGAGGGTAAAAAGAAATTTGTCGCCGTGAAAAACGCCAATTTCTTTATCAATAAAGGTGAAACCTTTTCTCTTGTTGGCGAGTCAGGTTCAGGTAAAACAACCATCGGTCGTGCCATTATTGGGCTGAATGAAACCAGTGGTGGTGAGATTGTCTATGATGGTAAGGTCATCAACGGCAAAAAAAGTCAAACAGAGCAACAAGAGCTTATCCGTAAAATTCAAATGATTTTCCAAGACCCTGCTGCCAGTCTTAATGAACGGGCAACGGTGGACTATATCATCTCAGAAGGTTTGTATAATTTTAACCTGTTCAAAGATGATCAAGAGCGTCAAGAAAAGGTTAAAGATATGATGACTCAAGTGGGGTTGTTGGCAGAGCATTTGAGCCGTTACCCACATGAGTTTTCTGGTGGTCAGCGTCAGCGGATTGGGATTGCCAGAGCCTTGGTCATGGAACCAGAGTTTATTATTGCAGATGAGCCGATTTCAGCCTTGGACGTTTCTGTTCGTGCCCAAGTCCTTAATCTTTTGAAGAAATTCCAAGAAGAGAAAGGCTTGACCTATCTCTTTATCGCCCATGATTTATCTGTGGTACGTTTTGTTTCTGACCGTATTGCTGTGATTTACAAGGGGGTGATTGTGGAGGTGGCTGAAACTGAAGAACTCTTCCAAAATCCAATCCATCCTTACACGCAGTCGCTCTTATCTGCTGTGCCAATTCCTGATCCGATCTTGGAGCGTCAAAAGGAATTGATTGTTTATGATCCAAGTCAGCATGATTATAGCACTGACAAACCTGAAATGGTTGAGATTAAACCAGGTCACTTTGTTTGGGGCAATAAAAAAGAGATGGCTAACTATCGTGCAAAATTATAATTAAAAAGACAGGTCAGCCTGTCTTTTTTGATATAATAGACTAAGGAGGACACCATGAATTTTGAGAAAATTGAGCAAGCCTATGACTTGTTGTTAGAGAATATCCAAACCTTGCAAAATGAACTGCATACCCATAGTTATGATGCCTTGATTGAGCAAAATGCTTATTATCTTGGTGCTGAAACCACTCATGAAACCATCTTAAAAAACAATCAAATCTTGCGTGAGTTAGCCTTGACTAAGGAAGAATGGCGTCGTGCCTTTCAGTTTATTTTTATCAAGGTCAGCCAGACAGAAACCCTGCAAACCAATCATCAGTTTACTCCAGATAGCATTGGTTTTATTTTGTTATTTTTACTTGAGAGTTTAAGTCCATCACAAGAGTTGAGCGTTTTGGAAATTGGCAGTGGGACAGGCAATTTGGCTCAGACCTTAGTTAATAACAGTCAGAAAGAGTTAGACTATATGGGTCTAGAAGTTGATGATTTGTTGATTGATTTATCAGCTAGTATTGCTGATGTTATGGATTCAAGCGTTAGCTTTGTCCAAGAAGATGCGGTACGTCCTCAGTTGATTAAACCAAGCGATGTGATTATCAGTGATTTGCCAGTGGGCTATTATTCCAATGATGAGATTGCCAGTCGCTACCAAGTGGCAGCCAGCGATGAGCATACCTATGCCCATCATCTCTTGCTAGAACAATCTTTGAAGTATCTAAAACCTGACGGTCTGGCAATTTTTCTTGCCCCTGTCAATCTCTTAACCAGTCCTCAAAGCGACTTGTTGAAGAATTGGTTGAGCAAGGAAGCTAGTATTTTAGCCGTGATTACCCTACCAGAAGATCTTTTTGGTCATTCAGCTAATGCTAAGTCAATTTTTGTCTTGCAAAAACGCACGGAACAGCCAGTCGAAACCTTGGTTTACCCACTAAGAAGTCTGCAAGATCGTGTTCACTTGTCGGATTTTATGGAAAATGTAAAAAAATGGGTATCAAAGCAAGCCATTTAGATAAAATTTTGGTATAATAAAGATAATAACGCAAACGATTTCAGGAGAGGTGTTTATGTCAAAAACAATTGCAATTAACGCAGGTAGTTCAAGCCTTAAATGGCAACTTTATAAGATGCCAGAAGAAGAGGTTTTGGCACAAGGAATTATTGAACGTATTGGCTTGGGAGATTCAATCTCAACAGTAAAATTCAATGGTAAAAAAGAATCACAAACGCTTGATGTGGTTGACCATGTTCAAGCCGTTAAGCTAGTTTTAGATGATTTGATTCGTTTTGAAATCATTGCTGCTTATGATGAAATTACAGGTGTCGGTCACCGTGTTGTAGCTGGTGGTGAATTGTTCAAAGAATCTGTTTTGATTGATGACAAGGTTTTAGAACAGATCGAAGAGTTGTCATCTCTAGCACCACTACACAACCCAGCTAACGCAGCAGGAATTCGTGCCTTCAAAGATATTTTGCCAGATATTACAAGTGTGGCAGTCTTTGATACAGCCTTCCACACAACGATGCCAGAAGTCGCTTACCGCTATCCACTAGCTGAAAAATATTATACTGACTACAAAGTGCGTAAATATGGAGCACACGGAACTAGCCACTACTATGTTGCTCACGAAGCAGCTAAAATGCTAGGTAAACCAATTGAGGAGTTGAAGATTATCACTGCCCATATTGGTAACGGTGTATCGATTACTGCCAACCTACACGGTAAGTCTATCGACACCTCAATGGGCTTCACACCACTAGCTGGTTTGATGATGGGAACACGCACAGGAGATATTGATCCGGCTATCATTCCTTATTTGGTTGAACATGTTCCAGAACTGAAAGATGCCGCTGATGTGGTTAATGTTTTGAACAAAGAATCAGGGTTGGCAGGTGTATCAGGTCTGTCAAGTGACATGCGTGACATTGAAAATGCTATGGAAGAAGGTCACCAAGGTGCTATTCTTGCTTATAACATGTTTGTTGATCGCGTTAAGAAATTTATCGGTCAATACCTAGCCGTGCTTGATGGTGCAGACGCTATTGTCTTTACTGCCGGTATGGGTGAAAACGGCTGGATGATTCGTCGTGATGTAATCAATGGCATGAGCTGGTTTGGTATGGGTGTTGACCCAGAGAAGAATGTTTTTGGCTTCAAGGGTGACATTTCAAGTGCTGATTCTAAAGTTAAGATTTTGGTTATCCCAACGGACGAAGAATTAGTGATTGCTCGTGATGTTGAGCGTTTGAAATAACATTTTATTTGACGATTAAAAAAGGTATGATGACAATCATACCTTTTATGTTTGCTTAATAAGATTTAATCAAGTCCAGAGTACCTTTATCCAGTTTTTTAATCAAAGCCTGTAAAAATGCTTGAGCTTCTAGAAAGTCATCAAGGGCATACAGGGTTTGATGGGAGTGGATATAACGAGCACAGACACCAATAGTTGTTGATGGAACACCTGTATTTTGTAAATGAGAAGCCCCTGCGTCAGTTCCTCCCTTGCCACAATAATATTGGTATTTAATCCCTGCATCTTCAGCTGTATCAAGCAGGAAGTCTTTGAGATTTGGTAGCAATAGATGGCCTGGGTCGTAGAAACGAATGAGGGTGCCATCGCCAACTTTGCCTTGGTCGCCATAGACATCACCAGCAGGTGAACAATCCACAGCAAAAAAGAGATCTGGGTCAAATTGATTGGTAGCAACCTTGGCACCACGCAAGCCGACTTCTTCTTGAACGGTTGCCCCTGCGATTAGCTGATTGGGAAGTGGGGTATCTTGCAGTTTTTCTAGCAGTTCAGTTACCATCAAGATGCCAAAGCGATTGTCCCAACTCTTGCCCATGACATATTTTTGATTAGCAGATAGGATGGTTTCGCTTTGTGGAATGATAACATCACCAGGTCGAATGCCAAAGGCTTCTGCTTCAGCCTTATCAGTAAATCCACCGTCAAAAATAATATCAGAAATAGCTGGCAAGCTAGCAGTTCCTTTGATTAAATGAGGTGGCATGGCGCCAGAAATCACGGGGATTTTGTTTCCCTGTCTCGTATAAAGGGTGAAACGTTGAGAGCTGATTGTCAAGGGATTCCAGCCACCAATTTCCACCACACGCAGTGTGCCGTCTGCTTGGATATGGCTCACCATAAACCCAACCTCGTCCATGTGGGCTGCCACCATTACCTTGGGAGCATCTGCTAGTTGACTATTTTTAATGCCGAAAATCCCTCCCAGTCCATCAGTTTCTATGTGATCGACAAAGGGTTGCATTTTGCAACGTAAGTGATTTCTCACTGGAGCTTCATGACCTGAAATTGCTTGTAATTCGGTTACTTCTTTAATCTTTGAAAATAAATCTGACATGGCTACCTCCTTTTCTTCATTATAGCAAAAATTTGTTAGAGTATCAGATAAAGCAGGGTCTTTTAGATTGATTTATGATAAAATAGAGAGTATGAAACAAAAAAAGATAGCCTTACTAGGTCTAACCGGTCTAGCTGCTTGGTTAGTTTATCATAATTGGCAAAAACAAACGACCCAACAAGTTGAAGAAAAAGAAATGACGGATCACCTTCGTCAGTTTTTCAGTCAATTTGGTCAAATCGAGGTGCTTTACTTTAATGATTATCAGCTAGATGATGAAGCACGAACAGGTGGTGTCGTGATGACAACTGGCCAAACTTATGAATTTAGTTATTATCAAGGCGACTTTACCTATCAGGAGGTGGCAAATGTTACAACCTAAGACCTTGGAAGAATTGACGAGCTATTTGGCAAGTGAGCAAAAAACAGTTTTTCTCTTTACGGCAGATTGGTGTCCAGATTGCCAAGTGCTGTATCCGAGCTTGCCAGAGATTGAGGCAGAAAATACAGCTTTTAGATTTGTTCAAGTTGATCGTGATTGTTATCTAGACTTGGCTAGAGAATGGGATGTTTTTGGCATTCCTAGTTTAGTGGTGCGTCAAAATGGACAAGAGCTGGCTCGTCTGGTAAATAAACAACGTAAGAGTAAGGCTGAAATCAATCAATTTTTAGCCGAGATTTAAGATAAGGAAGTAGATATGATTTATACCTATAATAAAGAACAAGTCGGAGATGTGTTAATGGTGATTGTGGCTGATGACCAAGGTCAGCCAGTAGCAGTTGAGAAAAAGGGCAAGATTGCTAGAGTATTTCAAGTTGACGGTGGTCAAACCGTTGCTTGGAATATTTTTGAGGTATCTAGTCTGATTGATGTTGAAGGAAATGGTCAAGTTTTTCTTAGCGATGAGAAAATCGCAAAATTAAATCAAGAATTAACCTCTCAAGGCTTTACCGAGGTTTTGGTTAATGATTTAAGTCCCAAATTTGTAGTTGGTGAAATTGTAGCCATGGAAGCACATCCAGATAGTGATCACTTAAATATCTGTCAAGTAGCAATTGGCCAAGATCAGATTATACAGATTGTGGCAGGGGCTCCAAATGCAGCGAAAGGTTTGAAAACGATTGTGGCTCTGCCAGGAGCGATGATGCCAAAAGGTAGTCTGATTTTCCCAGGTAGCTTGCGTGGTGTGACAAGTCATGGCATGATGTGTTCGCCTAGAGAACTCGCACTTCCCAATGCTCCAGAAAAACGAGGGATTATCGAGTTAGCACCAAGCACACCAGTTGGTCAGGCCTTTGATGCTAAGATTCATTGGCAGGGATAAAATTAAAGAGCAAGTTAGCTTGCTCTTTTTTATTATATTTATCGAATAATAAGATAAGGAGGTAAGAAAATGTATAATAAAGTGATTTTAATTGGGCGCTTGACGGCTAGTCCAGAATTGATTAAGACGCCAACAGATAAATACCTAACACGAGTGAGTTTGGCAGTCAATCGCCGATTTAAGAATCAAGAAGGGGAACGACAAGCTGATTTTATCAATCTAGTAATTTGGGGTCGCTTGGCTGAAACCTTAGCTAGCTATGCCAATAAAGGTAGTTTAATTTCTGTTGATGGTGAATTGCGTACCCGTAAGTATGAGAAAAATGGCTCTACCCATTATATGACAGAAGTGTTAGTGATAGCCTTTCAATTATTGGAGAGTCGTGCTCAGCGAGCCATTCGTGAAAACAACCAATCGAATGACTTGACCGATTTAGTTTTAGATGAAGAACCCCTACCTTTTTAATAAATTTAAGCAGCTAAATTTAGCTGTCTTCGTTTTTTTGAAAACGTTACAAAAAAGAAGACTTTATTCTTGACTAATTCTGACTAAGTGATAAAATAGAAGTATCAATTAGCACTCTATATAAAAGAGTGCTAAAAATGGAGGTAGTTATGTTAAAACCCTTAGGCGATCGTGTTATCGTAAAAGTATTAGAAGAAAAAGAAGAAATGATTGGTGGCTTTGTCATGGCAACAAAATCGACCAACAAACCTAAAAAAGCCGAAATTTTAGCCGTTGGAGAAGGGCCACGCACCATCAATGGTGACTTGGTTACTCCTAGCGTAGCCGTAGGTCAAGTTGTTTTGTTTGAGCAAATGGCAGGTATTGACGTCAAAGATGGAGATGAGGAACTTCTCATCATTCGTGAGGCAGATATTCTAGCGATTGTAGAGTAAAAGGAGTAGATGATAATGGCAAAAGAAATTAAATTTTCGTCAGATGCACGAACTAGCATGGTTCGTGGTGTAGATATTTTGGCTGATACAGTCAAGGTAACCTTAGGGCCTAAAGGTCGTAATGTGGTTTTAGAAAAATCTTTTGGGTCACCTTTGATTACTAATGATGGAGTAACCATTGCCAAAGAGATTGAGTTAGAAGATCATTTTGAAAATATGGGTGCAAAATTGGTGTCAGAAGTAGCGTCAAAAACTAATGACATCGCAGGTGACGGGACAACCACAGCAACTGTTTTGACTCAGGCTATTGTTCGTGAAGGTTTGAAAAACGTCACTGCTGGAGCTAATCCAATCGGTATTCGTCGTGGGATTGAGATGGCAGTTTCAACTGCTGTTGATGAATTAAAAGCCATTGCCCAACCAGTTGCGAATAAGGAAGCCATTGCCCAAGTTGCTGCCGTATCATCTCGTAGCCAAAAAGTTGGTGAGTACATCAGTGAAGCTATGGAGCGTGTTGGTAAAGACGGTGTTATCACCATTGAAGAATCACGTGGTATGGAAACAGAACTAGATGTGGTTGAAGGAATGCAATTTGAGCGTGGTTACCTGTCACAATACATGGTGACAGACAACGAGAAAATGGTAGCAGATCTTGAAAATCCATTCATCCTGATTACGGACAAGAAGATTTCTAATATCCAAGATATTTTGCCACTTTTGGAAGAAGTGTTGAAAACAAGTCGTCCGCTTTTGATTGTGGCTGATGATGTTGACGGTGAGGCCCTGCCAACCCTTGTCTTGAACAAGATTCGTGGAACGTTCAATGTTGTTGCGGTTAAGGCACCTGGTTTTGGTGATCGTCGTAAAGCTATGTTGGAAGACATCGCTATCCTAACTGGTGGTACAGTCTTGACAGAAGATCTTGGTTTAGATTTGAAAGATGCTAATTTGGCTCATTTGGGACAAGCTGCGCGTGTTACTGTTGATAAGGATAAGACTGTTATTGTTGAGGGTGCAGGTCAAGAGGCAGATATTCTTAACCGTGTGAATTTGATTAAATCACATATTGAAACAACAACGTCAGACTTTGATCGTGAAAAATTACAAGAACGCTTGGCTAAATTATCAGGTGGTGTTGCAGTGATTAAGGTCGGTGCGGCAACAGAAACTGAACTGAAAGAGATGAAACTTCGTATTGAAGATGCTCTTAATGCAACGCGTGCTGCAGTTGAAGAAGGTATTGTTTCTGGTGGTGGAACAGCCTTTGTTAATGTGATTGCTAAGGTAGCCGAGTTGGATCTTGAAGGTGATGAGGCGACAGGTCGCAATATCGTTCTTCGTGCCTTGGAAGAGCCAGTTCGTCAGATTGCACTTAACGCAGGTTATGAAGGATCAGTGATTATTGATCGTTTGAAAAATAGTCCAGTAGGTACAGGATTTAATGCAGCTAATGGTGAGTGGGTTAACATGGTTGAAACAGGAATTATTGATCCTGTTAAGGTTAGTCGTTCAGCCCTTCAAAATGCAGCGTCTGTAGCGAGCTTGATTTTAACAACAGAAGCTGTTGTTGCCAATAAACCAGAGCCAGCAGCACCTGCTATGCCAGCTATGGATCCATCAATGATGATGTAAGAAATGATAAAAGAGAGTAGTTGACTACTCTCTTTTTGATGTCGTTTTAAGATGTGCTTCAAAAGTTTTGGACGTGGTGGTTAGGGTGATTTTTTCTCTGGTTAGGGGGTGGGTAAATGCTAGTTTATGGGCATGTAGCATGAGTCGTTTGCTTTCTTTTCCATAAAGGGGGTCGCCAACCAAGGCAAAGCCATGATGACTAAGGTGCACTCTAATTTGGTGGGTACGACCAGATTCAAGTTGGCAGTTAACTAAGCAGCTTTTTTCAAACTGTTTTAGTTTGCTAACATGGGTTTTGGCTGTTTGCCCATGTTTTTTATCGACTAGACGCTTACGCCTGTCATGACGGTCACGTCCGATTTTGTCAGTGTAAGTTATGGTTTTATGTGGAAATTGTCCTTCAACTAATGCCCAATATTGCCTAGAAATCTGTCGTTTTTCCAATAGTTGATTGAGAATTGGTAGAATAAAGGGGTTTTTGGCAAAAAGAATCAGTCCACTGGTTTCACTATCTAAGCGATGAACAACATAACAGGTCTGTCCAGCATAAGCTGACACATGGTTAAGTAGGGCCAGTTCATCAGGTTGATTGGCATGGGTTTTCATCTTTTCAGGTTTATTGACCACGATCAAATGCTCATCTTGGTAAACACAATCAACTAATTTCTTATCTCCAAACAGGATATTTTTTTGAGGGTAATCTTCTTCATCAAATGTTAATGTAATCACATCTCCCATCTGAACAAGGCTTTGCCAGTTGATTTGTTGTCCGTTGATGAGCAAGTGCTTTTTGGTGCGAAGAAAATGACGAATCTTACGTGGAACTAGCAGATGATTCTCTAGCAGTTCCTTGACGGTGCAGGTGGGAAATGGACTGGTTAGTGTTACTGTAAATGTCATGTTTTTATTATAGCACGATTGTGCTTATCGTCCTATATTTTGTCTAGAATGGTTTTCTTCTGCTGATTTTAAGGAAACTTGGTATAATGTAAACATGAAAATAATGCAATTACTTAGAAAAAAATCAACAAAACAAGTTTCAAATATTGAAGAAAGGCAAATTGAAGATGCTTCTTATCAAGACAGAGAGCAAGAAAACGATGTGACGTCTTCGGCTTATCAACGTAGCCAGTCTTATCAAGAAAAGGAAATGCATCAACCAGCGTGGTTTAAACGATTCAAACGTTTGATGCCATCTCCGCGTCACCCACTTCGTCGCTTTTGGCGACGTTATCGCTTAGGTAAGATATTGCTGATTTTTATGGTCAGTTTTGCTCTTTTAGCAGGTAGTTACCTATTTTATCTGGCTAAAACAGCCAATGTGCGTGACTTACAAGAAGCACTTAAGGCCACAACACTTATCTATGATAAAAACGGTGAGCAGGCAGGAACGCTTTATGGACAGAAGGGTAGCTATGTCGAGTTAGATGCGATTTCTGATGATTTGGAAAATGCGGTTATTGCAACAGAAGACCGTAGTTTTTATCAGAATGATGGCATTAACTACAAGCGAACCCTTCTTGCCCTATTGACCTTGGGACGTTCAGGTGGTGGGTCAACCATCACGCAACAGCTAGCTAAAAATGCCTACCTAACCCAAGACCAAACTATCAAACGTAAGGCGAGAGAGTTCTTTTTAGCTTTGGAGTTGACCAAAAAATATACCAAGCAAGAAATCTTAACCATGTATCTGAATAATGCTTACTTTGGTAATGGTGTTTGGGGTGTTGAAGATGCCAGTCAAAAATACTTTGGCACAAGTGCAGCAAATCTTAGCTTAGATGAAGCAGCTACTTTGGCAGGTATGCTCAAAGGGCCTGAGATTTTCAATCCCTACTATTCTCTGGAAAGGTCAACCAACCGTCGTAACACCGTTTTACAAAACATGGTAGCTGCTAGTATGATTGGACAAGAAGTGGCAGATCAGTCGGCAGAAGTTGGCATGGATAGTCGCCTTGCTGATACCTATACAGGTAAGGCTGATAATTACCAGTACCCATCTTATTTTGATGCCGTGATCAATGAAGCCATCTCAGTATATGGCTTAAAAGAAGAAGATATTGTTAATAATGGTTACAAGATTTATACTGAGTTAGATCAGAACTATCAAGTGGGCATGCAAACAACCTTTAATAACACGAGTTTGTTCCCAGTCGCTGCTGATGGCAGCAGTGCTCAAGCAGCCAGTGTTGCCCTTGACCCCAAAACAGGTGGTGTTCGTGGTCTAGTTGGTCGTGTTAATTCGACAATTGATCCGACCTTTAGGAGTTTTAACTATGCTACTCAATCAGCAAGAAGTCCTGGCTCAACCATTAAGCCCTTGGTCGTTTATAGTCCTGCCATAGCAACAGGTTGGTCGATGACGACGGAATTACCTAATAGCCCAATAGATTTTAATGGTTATCAACCCAATAACTATGGTGGCTATACCAGTGACGATGTACCCATGTATCAAGCTCTGGCCAATTCCTACAACATTCCAGCCGTTTATTTGGCCAATCAACTAGGGGTTGATCAGATGTTCAGTTATGGGAAAAAGTTCGGCCTTGATTTTAGTCAGACTCAGAAAGAGCTAGGAGTTGCTCTTGGTGGTAGCGTGACCACTAACCCACTAGAAATGGCTCAAGCCTATGCTGCCTTTGCCAATGATGGTGTCATGAACAAGGCTCATTTGATTACACGAATTGAAACCGCCAGTGGCGAGTTACTTAAAGAGTATAAACCAAGTGCCAAGCGAGTGATTAGTAAATCGGTTGCAGATAAGATGACTAGCATGTTGCTTGGAACCTTCTCTAATGGTACGGCGGTCAATGCCAATGCTTACGGCTATACCTTGGCTGGTAAGACAGGAACGACAGAAACGGATTTCAATCCTGACTTGGCTAGTGATCAGTGGGTGATTGGTTACACACCAGATGTGGTAATTAGCCAATGGGTTGGCTTTAGTGAAACCGATGAGAGCCATTATTTGAGCGATTCAAGTGCCGGAACGGCATCCTATATTTTCAGTAATCTAGCAAGCTATATTTTACCTTACACGACTGGCACGTCTTTTAGTGTGAGAAATGTCTATGAGCAAAATGGGATTTCGCCTGTTTACAGTATTGATACAGAAACAGAAAGCAATTCACAATCTATTATTGATAGTTTGAGAGATTCAGCCAAGCAAGCTCAAGAACAAATCAGCCAAGCTGTTGAAGAAGCCAATCTTCCACAGAAAGCTCAAGACTTGTGGAATCGTGTGCTGAATTATTTACAATAGCTCCCTACTCTTTTCAAGTAAAACATGTTATAATAAAAGATATTTTAGCCCTAATGACCGTTTAGGGCTATTTAGATAAAGACCAAGTCACAGGAGAAATTTATGTCTTACTATAATCACAAAACTGTCGAGCCTAAGTGGCAGGCTTTTTGGGCAGAAAATCAAACCTTTAAGACCACCAATGACCCCAATAAACCAAACTTTTATGCCTTGGATATGTTTCCTTACCCAAGTGGAGCAGGGCTTCATGTTGGGCATCCAGAAGGCTATACGGCGACGGACATTTTAAGTCGTTATAAACGTGCTAAGGGGTATAATGTGCTTCATCCTATGGGATGGGACGCTTTTGGCTTACCTGCTGAACAGTATGCTATGGATACGGGAAATGACCCAGCAGAGTTTACCGCTCAAAATATTGCCAACTTCAAGCGTCAAATCAATGCCCTTGGTTTTTCTTACGATTGGGAACGTGAAATCAATACGACAGATCCAAATTATTACAAGTGGACGCAGTGGATTTTTACCAAACTGTATGAAAAAGGCTTGGCTTATGAAGCAGAAGTTCCTGTTAACTGGGTTGAGGAGCTAGGCACTGCCATTGCCAATGAAGAAGTCTTGCCAGATGGCACTTCTGAGCGTGGTGGCTACCCTGTTGTGCGTAAGCCAATGCGTCAATGGATGTTGAAAATCACTGCCTATGCGGAGCGTTTGTTAGAAGATTTGGAAGACCTTGACTGGCCAGAATCAATCAAAGACATGCAACGCAACTGGATTGGGAAATCAACAGGGGCGAACGTTACCTTTAAGATTAAAGACACCGATCATAGCTTTACCGTCTTTACAACTCGTCCTGACACCCTATTTGGTGTGAGTTATGCCGTCTTGTCACCAGAGCATGAATTGGTAGATATCATCACCAGTCCAGAGCAAAAAGAATTGGTTGCTGACTACAAGCATCAAGCCAGCTTAAAATCTGACTTGGCGCGTACCGATCTTGCTAAGGATAAAACAGGTGTTTGGACAGGAGCTTATGCTATCAACCCAGCCAACAACCAAGCAGTGCCAGTTTGGATTTCAGACTATGTGCTAGCTAGTTATGGAACAGGGGCAGTTATGGGGGTACCAGCCCATGATGAGCGTGATTGGCAGTTTGCCAACCAATTTGACCTACCGATCCTTCCAGTGATTGAGGGTGGCGATATTAGCCAAGGAGCTTACACTGAAGATGGTATCCACATCAATTCAGATTTCTTAAATGGTTTGGATAAAGCAGCAGCGATTGATAGCATGTTGACTTGGTTGGAAGAAAAAGGTCTTGGTCAAAAACAAGTCACTTATCGCTTGCGTGATTGGCTCTTCAGTCGTCAACGCTATTGGGGTGAACCAATTCCAATTGTGCATTGGGAAGATGGGACAAGTACAGCCCTATCAGAAGATGAACTACCACTTGTTTTGCCAAAAACAGATAATATCAAACCGTCAGGTACAGGAGAAAGCCCATTAGCCAATCTAACAGACTGGTTGAGTGTGACGCGTGCAGATGGTGTTAAGGGTCGTCGTGAAACCAACACCATGCCACAGTGGGCAGGGTCAAGCTGGTATTATTTGCGTTATATCGATCCAAAAAATAATGACAAACTAGCTGACGAGGACTTGCTCAAGGCATGGTTGCCAGTTGATGTTTATATCGGTGGTGCAGAACATGCAGTCCTTCATCTCTTGTATGCTCGTTTCTGGCATAAATTCCTTTATGATTTGGGAGTTGTGCCTACTAAAGAGCCGTTCCAAAAACTCTTTAACCAAGGGATGATTTTGGGAACAAGCTACCGTGATGGTCGTGGTGCCTTGGTTGCTACGGACAAGGTTGAAAAACGCGATGGTGGTTTCTTCCATGTTGAAACTGGTGAAGCACTAGAGCAGGCGCCAGCTAAGATGTCGAAGTCCTTGAAAAATGTCGTCAATCCAGATGATGTCATTGAAGCCTATGGTGCGGACACCCTTCGTGTCTATGAAATGTTCATGGGGCCACTTGATGCGTCAATTGCTTGGTCAGAAGAAGGGCTAGAAGGTGCTCGTAAGTTCCTTGACCGTGTTTATCGTTTGATTATGACCAAGGAAACCACAACTGAAAACAATGGAAAACTTGACAAGGTTTATCATGAAACCGTTAAGGCAGTAACTGAGCAGGTTGAAACCCTTAAATTTAACACGGCGATTGCTCAGATGATGATTTTTGTCAATGCTGCAAACAAGGAAGACAAGCTCTACCTTGACTATGCCAAAGGTTTTGTGCAGTTGATTGCTCCATTTGCTCCTCACTTGGGTGAAGAGTTGTGGCAGGCTCTGACGTCTTCAGGTCAGTCTATTTCTTATGAACCGTTTCCTGTTTGGGATGACAAGTACTTAGTCGAAGATGAGATTGAGATTGTCGTTCAACTCAATGGTAAAGTGAAAACCAAGTTGATTGTAGCAAAAGACATGGAGCGTGATGCGCTTATCGAGCTAGCTCAAACAGATGACAAGGTACAAGAAGCTCTTGCAGGTAAGACTATCGTCAAAGCTATTGCCGTACCAAACAAATTGGTCAATATCGTTGTGAAGTAGTCTTGTAGAGAAAGCAGATAATAACAATCAACTCCCAGCTAGTTTTCTAGTTGGGAGTTTTTAGAAATCAAGAGAAAACCTTGTTAGTTTATCAATCCCTTTTGGAAAAATCATCGTCACAGTTGTGAGCAGGTCAATTCCTTTTGGGATTCATCTCCTCACAAGAGTGATGAGCTTTGCCCATTTTGGGCCAGTCAGCTCACAAGTGTGAGGACGTCAGCCTTTTTTGGGCAAACTAGACCAAGCAAGTTAGACAGGTTAATTTCTTTTGGGCTTGAGAGTATTAGTAAAAATCATCGCAGGAACTCTTTTTTTGTTATAATAAACAGAACATAGGTTGGAGGGGATTTGATGGAAAAAGAACAGCTAATCGCAGATACGAGACTGGTTATCAGAGATATTTTAGAGCGAAGTGGCTTAAAAAAGGGGCAGATTTTTGTGCTAGGTCTGTCAAGTAGTGAGGTTGTTGGTGGCGTGATTGGTCAGGCGTCAAGTAAAGAAGTAGGGCAGTGGCTTGTAGCGACCATTTTAGAAGAAGTGACAAAGATAGGTGCTCATCTGGCGGTACAGGGATGTGAACACCTCAATCGTGCCTTGGTGGTGGAGCGTGATCTTGTCCACACCTATGGTTTGGAAGAAGTCAATGTCATTCCCCAACTTCATGCAGGGGGCAGTGGCATGTTGGCAGCCTACGAATTGATGAAAGATCCAGTGGTGGTTGAAGAAATTGTGGCTCACGCAGGTCTGGATATTGGCGACACGTCTATCGGCATGCACGTCAAGCGAGTTCAGGTGCCTTTACGTCCCTGTCTGCGTGAACTGGGACAGGCTCATATCACCGCCTTAACCAGTCGTCCCAAACTGATAGGCGGTGAGCGTGCCGTTTATCATCCGAATCAGATTAAAAAATAACAGGTAGTTATTAACTACCTGTTATTTTTGTTTGAAATCATCTAGTAGATTTTCCATAAGAAGTTTAATCTCTTCCAAGGTTAAGATTTGCTGAGTTTCAACCATATCAATCAGAACAGTCAAAATGATACTGGCAAATAATTTTGCTTTTAGTGCTTGATGTGATTGGTTTTGAGAAGAAATCGTTTTGTAATAGTCCTTTTCAATAGTTGTTAATAAGTCTTGCTTGAGATTGATTTCTTCTGTTTGAATAGTTAGTAAGGCTAAAAATAATGTTCGATGTTGAGCAAAAATATTTAGCTGCTGATTAACCGTCTCAAAAAGGTTAATTTTGTTAGATGTTTGATGGTATCTAGCATCCAATAATTGCTTGATTTGTTCAATCAGTTGTTGATTAAGTTGTTGTGCCAAGTCATATTTATCTAAGTAATGTCGATAAAAGGTCGCACGATTGATTAAGGCCCTATCTAGAATATCTTGGATAGTAATTTTAGAAAATGGTTTTTCGTTTAATAGGACAATAAAGCTGTCAATAATATTTTTTTTGGTTTTTATGACTCGTAAATCCTGATTATTCATAGGTCACATTATGACAAAAATAAAAAATACTGTCAATATAAAACAAAATTAGACAAACTGTTGCATAAGCAATAATTTGGATCGTTTTATTGATTGAAAGAGTGAAAAAAGTCTCGTATAATGCCATTATCTTATGAAAGAAGGTATCATTATGATTCGTTTATTTATCCGCCGTTGGTATGATTTTGGTTTTGTTGCAGGATTATTGACCATTGTTTTTCTTATGTTGAACTGGCAAAATCTAGACGTCATGGTGCGTATTCAATTACTAAGTTTTATGGCTTTATGTTTTCATCAGTTTGAAGAATATCATTTCCCTGGTGGTGAACCAGCGATTATCAATCGTGTCTTTCAACATAAAAATACGATTCCAGGATTAGAGGATCGTTATCCCTTAAATCAATTTTCAGCCATGTTGGTTAACTCTTTATATACGTTTGTTCTCTATTTTCTACCAGCTTTTATTCCAAACGTGATATGGTTTGGAATGATGCCTATTCTTTTGGGCTTGGCTCAGTGTTTACTTCATGGTATTGTTGCTAATAAGCTCTTGAAAACTTACTATAATCCAGGTCTTGCAGCCTGTTTATTGCTTCATTTACCGATTGGTATCTATTATATTTATTATGTAACGAGTAACCATTTAGCAACAGGTTGGGATTGGTTCTTTGGCTTTACTTATACGATTTCAGCATTTTTAATTTTATTAAATTGGATGACCTATAAAGTCCTACCAAATACAGCAACCAAATATCCTTTTGAAGCTAAAGAAATGCAACGCTTCAATATGGATCAACGTGTTAAGGAGCTGTTCAATAAATGAAATGGTATCTAAATAATTGGTATTACTTTGGTGACTTTCCATCAGCTTAGGAATATAGGTATGTTTGGAGAAGTAGAAAAAGGCGATCGCTATCCGTTAAATACTAAAAGTGCTTTTGTCGTTAATATTTGTTGTGCCTATCCGTTATTTATCAGTGGTATTTTATTTAGTTAAACCATTATGTTAGATTGATTTATCACTTATTTTAATCTGTCCCAAGTCATTGTTCATGGTTTTATCATGAACAGAAAGATGAAAATGCTTCCGCTCAGACGCTAGTAAGTAAAAACAGATGATACTCAATCATCTGTTTTTATTTTAGTCAAGGCTTGCTGATATTTTGGGAAAAAGTGGAAATAAATGCTGTCATGTTGGTCAAGTCTTGCCCAAAATTCGACACGAAAAACCAAGTGACTGAGTGGGTTCAGACAAGCTCCTTTAATGTCAGGAGTTAGAGAGTGCTGACGCAGAAAATGTTGTTCCTTGTCATGGATTGCCAGGACAGCTTGCCTTAATTGTGCGACATCTGTTTCCAGAGCGATAGGAAGATCTACTTGTAATCGGATAGCTTGTAGGGAGCGATTGCTCACCAGAGTGACTTGACGATTGGGCAGGGTGTGGAGCGTGCCGTCCTTATCAAGAATTTGTGTGGTACGAATCCCCACCTGTTTGACCGTACCAGAAATCGTGTTGATTGTTACTCGGTCACCGACATCGTATTGCCTTTCCAAAAGGATGAAAAAGCCGTTAATCACATCGGTTAAAAACCCCTGTGCCCCTAGCCCGAAAGCCAAACTAGCCAGTCCAGCCCCTGCTAGTAAACTGGAGATTGGCACGCCCAAGATAGCCAATGCCCAGTAACCTGTAAAGAAATAGAGTAAATAATCCAAACTATTGGTCAGCAGTGATGCTAGGGTCTGTTGTCGGTTAATGTCTTGTTGGGTGACACGAAGAGATTTCCAAATGAAACGATGAGCTATTGCATGAATGAGCTTTTTAAACAACCAACAAGCCAAGGCTAAACTGACAAGAGCTAGGCATTTTTGCCCCACCAGATTGATGACACTAGCCCAGTCAACTGTCTTTAGATAAGAATTAAATGAAATCATGAGGCTAGTCTAACAAAAAAAGTTAAGGAAATCTAGTGACAAAAGTAGGAGATTTCCTGACAAATAAAAATTATAACGATAAAATCTTTGAAAATCCGTTGAAATATGATAGAATGAATAGAAATATAAAATGTAATAAGGAGAAAGACGCGATGTCTGTATCATTTGAAAATAAAGAAACTAACCGTGGTGTGATGACGTTCACGATTAGCCAAGAAACTATCAAACCAGCCTTGGATGCTGCTTTTAACAAAGTTAAAAAAGAAATCAACGTGCCAGGTTTCCGTAAAGGTCACATGCCACGCGCCGTTTTCAATCAAAAATTTGGTGAAGAAGCACTTTATGAAGATGCCTTGAACCGTGTCTTGCCAACAGCTTATGAAGCAGCAGTTAAAGAACTAGACTTGGATGTTGTTGCGCAACCAAAAATTGATGTGACATCAATGGAAAAAGGTCAAGATTGGGTTATTACTGCTGAAGTAGTGACAAAACCTGAAGTAAAATTGGGTGACTACAAAAATCTAGCAGTATCAGTTGAAGCGTCTAAAGAAGTGACTGATGAAGAAGTTGATGCTAAGGTTGAACGTGAGCGTCAAAACTTGGCAGAATTAGTCATCAAAGAAGATGCAGCAGCTAAGGGTGATACAGTTGTTATCGACTTTGTTGGTTCAGTTGACGGTGTTGAATTTGACGGTGGTAAAGGTGATAACTTCTCACTTGAACTTGGTTCTGGTCAATTCATCCCAGGTTTTGAAGACCAATTGGTTGGTGCTAAAGCTGGTGAAACTGTCAATGTTAACGTAACATTCCCAGAAGATTATCAAGCAGCTGATTTGGCTGGTAAGGATGCTCTTTTTGTGACAACAGTTCATGAAGTGAAAACAAAAGAAGTTCCAGCTCTTGATGATGAATTGGCTAAAGACATCGATGAAGAAGTAGAAACTTTAGCTGATTTGAAAGCTAAATACCGTAAAGAATTAGAAGCTGCTAAAGCGATTGCTTTTGATGACGCAGTAGAAGCAGCAGCTCTTGAATTGGCTGTGGAAAATGCTGAGATTGTTGAACTTCCAGAAGAAATGCTTGAAGCAGAAACTCATCGTGCGATGAATGAGTTCATGAGCAACATGCAACGTCAAGGAATTTCACCAGAAATGTACTTCCAATTGACAGGTACTAACCAAGATGACCTTCACAACCAATATGCTGCAGAGGCAGAAAAACGTGTTCGCACTAACCTTGTTATCGAAGCGATTGCTAAGGCAGAAGGTTTTGAAGTATCTGATGCTGAAGTTGAAAAAGAAATCACTGACTTGGCAACAGAGTATAACATGGAAGCAGATCAAGTGCGTAACCTTTTATCAGCAGATATGTTGAAACATGACATCTCAATGAAGAAAGCTGTTGAAGTGATTACTAGTTCAGCAAGCGTGAAATAATTGACTTAAAAGAGCAGAAGGTAGCTTTACCTTTTGTTCTTTTTACTTGATTAAGCCTCAAACCGTCATAAATTCTTTGACGAAATGCCTTTTTTAGCGTAAAATAGAAAAGAACGATAATGTAAGGAGAAATGCTTTGGAATTAGCAGTATTTGCAGGTCAAGAAAAAAGTGAATTATCTTTGATTGAAGTAGCACGTGCCATTTTGGAAAGTCGTGGACGTGACAAGGAAATGTATTTTAGTGATTTGGTAAACGAGGTTCAGATTTTTCTTGAGAAATCAGATGCCGATATTCGTGAAGCATTGCCAGATTTTTACACTGAACTAAATACCGACGGTAGTTTTATTCCACTTGGTGAAAATAAGTGGGGGCTTCGTTCATGGTATGCGATTGATGAGATTGATGAAGAGATTATCACTTTAGAAGATGAAGAAGAAGGTCAGCCAAAACGCAAGAAGAAACGCGTGAATGCCTTTATGGTTAATGAAGACGATATTGACTATTCAGATGATGATCCAGAAGATGAAGCCTATGATTTACCAGCAGGTATTGAGTACGATGCTGAAAATCCTGATGATGAAAAATCAGAAGTGGAATCTTACGATTCAGAATTGAATGAGATTGTGCCAGATGCGGATTTGGATGAAGAAGTCGAACTCAATGAAGAAGATGAAGATTATTCAGATGAGACGGAAGAGGAAGTCTAACAGTTGTTTCTTGACCGATTGTATGGGATAGGCTATAATAACTAGTGGGCGTCTCTTTTTGAGACAAGACGGAAGCTCCTCTATCATGGGGAGCATTTTTTGTTTTTAGTAAAAGGAGTTTATATGACTAAGTATATCTTTGTCACAGGTGGTGTTGTTAGTTCGATTGGTAAAGGTATTGTTGCAGCCAGTCTTGGTCGTCTATTGAAAAATCGTGGCTTGAAAGTTACGATTCAAAAGTTTGACCCTTATATCAATATTGACCCAGGAACCATGAGTCCTTATCAACACGGGGAAGTCTATGTCACAGATGATGGGGCAGAAACTGATTTGGACCTTGGTCACTATGAACGTTTTATTGACATTAACCTCAATCAATATTCAAATGTCACAACAGGTAAGATTTATAGTGAGGTTTTGCGTAAGGAACGTAAAGGTGAGTATCTAGGAGCAACGGTTCAGGTGATTCCTCATATTACGGATGCCCTTAAAGAAAAAATCAAACGTGCGGCAGTAACGACTGATTCAGATGTTGTCATTACTGAAGTTGGGGGAACAGTAGGTGATATTGAAAGCCTACCATTTCTTGAAGCCCTACGTCAGATGAAGGCTGATGTGGGTTCTGATAATGTGATGTATATCCATACCACTTTGTTGCCGTATTTGAAAGCAGCAGGTGAGATGAAAACCAAGCCAACGCAACACTCGGTTAAAGAATTGCGTGGTCTGGGAATTCAGCCTAACATGTTGGTCATTCGTACGGAGCAACCAGTTGAGCAAGGGGTGAAAAATAAACTGGCTCAATTTTGTGATGTGCAACCAGAAGCGGTTATTGAGTCGATGGATGTGGAGCATATCTATCAAGTGCCTTTGAACTTGCAAGCACAGGGTATGGATCAAATTGTTTGTGACCATCTTAAACTAGATGTGCCATCAGCTGATATGACGGAATGGTCTAATATGGTAGATAAGGTACTCAACCTTAAAAAGACGGTCAAAATTGCCTTGGTTGGTAAGTATGTGGAATTGCCAGATGCCTATCTGTCAGTGGTTGAAGCCTTGAAACATTCAGGTTACGTTAACGATGCAGCCCTAGATCTTGATTGGGTTAATGCCAATGATTTGACGGCAGACAATGTTGCTGAACGTCTAGCAGGTGCTGATGGGATTATTGTACCAGGTGGCTTTGGTCATAGAGGAACAGAAGGTAAGATTCAAGCCATTCGTTATGCGCGTGAAAATGACGTGCCAATGCTAGGTGTCTGTCTGGGTATGCAACTAACTTGTGTCGAGTTTGCCCGTCATGTGCTTGGTTTAGAAAATGCTAATTCAGCAGAATTAAATCCAGAAACACCGTATCCAATCATTGACATCATGCGTGATCAGATTGATATTGAGGACATGGGTGGAACGCTTCGTCTTGGTCTTTATCCATGTAAACTTAAACCAGGTAGTAAGGCGGCAGCAGCTTATAATAATCAAGAAGTCGTTCAACGTCGCCATCGCCATCGCTATGAAGTCAACACGACATTCCGTACTCAGATGGAAGAGGCAGGTTTAGTCTTTTCAGGAGTTTCTCCGGATAATCGTTTAATGGAGATTGTGGAACTTCCTGATAAGAAATTTTTTGTGGCAGCTCAATACCATCCAGAACTATCAAGTCGTCCAAACCGTTCAGAAGAACTTTACACTGCTTTTGTGACGGCTGCCGTAGCAAATCAATCGAACTAATTTGAGTAAGAAAAGAACCTAGTAGTAACTGGGTTCTTATTTGATACCGAAAAATTGTTGTGACTTGACAGAAATTATGGGGCATTCAGGGTGTAAATGTCAGAAAAAATGGGCAAAATAGTAGTCAATATGGCATTCTCACCGAAATTGTGTTAATTTTTTGCTATAATAGAAACATGAATAGACTTGTAGATAAAGACCTTTTGCCAGATGAGGAACAGATAGAACGTAGTTTACGACCTCAGCGTTTCAAAGAATACATCGGTCAAGATAAGGTCAAAGATCAATTACAAATATTTATTGAAGCAGCCAAATTACGAGATGAAGCATTAGATCATGTTTTGTTGTTTGGGCCTCCCGGTTTGGGTAAGACCACTATGGCTTTTGTGATTGCTAATGAACTGGGTGTGAATCTGAAACAAACTTCTGGGCCAGCTATTGAGAAAGCCGGCGACTTGGTTGCCATTCTTAATGATTTGGAACCTGGGGACGTACTTTTTATTGATGAAATCCATCGTATGCCAATGGCGGTTGAAGAAGTGCTTTATAGTGCCATGGAAGACTTTTATATTGATATCATGATTGGGTCTGGTGAAACCAGTCGCAGTGTTCATTTGGAGCTTCCTCCCTTTACCTTGATTGGTGCAACAACACGAGCAGGTATGTTGAGTAATCCTTTACGAGCTCGTTTTGGGATTAATGGCCATATGGAATATTATGAATTGGCTGATTTGACGGAGATTGTTGAACGGACAGCTACCATTTTTGACACTGAAATTAGTCATGAAGCAGCTATTGAGTTAGCTCGTCGTAGTAGAGGAACACCAAGGATTGCCAATCGTTTGTTGAAACGAGTGCGAGATTATGCTCAAATCATGGGCGATGGTCAGATAGATCGTGAATTGACCATTAAAGGTTTGGCTCTACTTGATGTTGATAATGAAGGTTTGGATTATATTGACCAAAAAATCCTGAAAACCATGATTGAGGTTTATGGTGGAGGTCCAGTTGGTCTAGGAACTTTGGCTATCAATATTGCTGAAGAACGAGAAACCGTAGAGGACATGTACGAGCCTTATTTGATTCAAAAAGGTTTTATCATGCGAACGCGTTCTGGCCGAGTGGCGACTCAGAAAGCCTATGAACATTTAGGTTATGCCCCTATAGGAGAAGGAGAATAGGATGACAAGGATTTGTTTTGTGTGTTTAGGTAACATTTGTCGCAGCCCTATGGCAGAATTTGTCATGAAAGATTTGTTGGCAGATAGGGATGATGTTGTGGTTGAAAGCCGTGCAACGTCTTCTTGGGAGCATGGTAATTCGATTCATCAAGGGACACAGGCTATCTTAAATAAGCATGCGATTACTTTTGATCAAACCAAAACGTCTCAACAGATTAGTGTGAAAGATTTAGCTGATTTTGATTTGGTAGTTGCTATGGATGAGCAAAATGTTAAGGATCTTAAAGCCTTGTCGCAAGGACGTTTTGATGATAAAATTAGTTTGCTTGTACCAGATGGTGTGCCAGATCCTTGGTACACAGGGGACTTCGATCAAACTTATGATTTGGTGAGTCAAGGTTGCAAGGATTTGCTTGCTCAACTTTCAGATGAGGCGGTGACCAACTAAGTCAGTTGAGAAACATGAGCCAATTAAACAGGAGATGTTAAGGAATGAAAAAGCAAAAGATTAGTAGAGGGATGCTGGAAATTTTAGCTTGTCTGATCATTTTGATATTGGGAGCAGCGACTTTTTTCATCCCAATTAAAAGTCAAGCAGCATTGACGTATGATGAGGGGCGCTTGATTTACTCAGGTCAGGTCATCAATAGCCGTTTCAATGGTCAAGGAAAACTAACTTATGATAATGGTGATGTCTATGAAGGTCAGTTTGTCAATGGTGTGTTTAATGGTCAAGGTAAGTTTGTAGCGTCAACAGGTTGGAGCTATGAAGGGATGTTCAAGGCTGGACAACCTGAGGGTCAAGGTGTTTTGACAACAAAGGACAAGAAGGTTTATAAGGGAACGTTTAAGCAGGGGATTTATCAAAAATGAGAATAAAATGGTTTTCTTTGGTTAGGATAGTTGGACTGCTTTTAGTCCTTCTCTATCACTTTTATAAGACCAGATATACAGGTGGTTTTATTGGTGTTGATGTCTTTTATACCTTTTCAGGCTATCTGATTACTGGACTTTTGCTGGACCAGTATGCGAACAAGCAGCGAATTGATTTGTTAGAGTTTTATCGACGCCGATTTTATCGGATTGTTCCACCTTTAGTCTTGATGATTTTAGTGGTTCTACCCTTTACTTTCTTGGTCAAGCAAGATTTCGTGGCTGATATTGGTCAACAGATAGGAGCGGCTCTAGGTTTTACTACTAACTTTTATGAAATTTTCACAGGTAGTAGTTACGAGAGTCAGTTTATCCCCCATCTCTTTGTGCATACATGGAGTTTGGCGATTGAAGTTCAATTCTATTTACTTTGGGCTTTTATCTTGTGGCTATTGGCTAAGAAAAAACTAAGCACGCAAAAGTTTCGTGGAACGGTATTTGTTGTTTCAAGTATTCTATTTGTGGTTGGTTTTCTGAGCATGTTTATCCGTGCCTTTTTCGTTGATAATTTTTCAACCATCTATTTTTCTAGTGTCAATCATAGTTTTGCCTTTTTCTTAGGTGCCATGTTTGCTACTTTGACAGGAATTAAAGAAACGACAGTTCGTTTTAGAAAGAACGTTGAACGTTGGCCTAAGAGTCGAACACTCCTTTATTTTATTGGTTCAGCTTCTTTACTCTTTCTTTTGAGTGTGGTTTTAGACTTTAATCAACTGTTGACCTATCTGTTTGGTTTTGTCTTGGCTAGTCTTTTTAGTGCCGTGATGATTTATTCGGCGCGTGTTTTGAATGATCAAACGCCAACTATTAAAGAGCCTGTTTTTGTGACTTATTTGGCTGACATTAGTTATGGCATGTATCTTTTCCATTGGCCGTTTTATGTGATCTTTACTCAGCTCATGCCAAATAATTTAGCAGTGTTCTTGACTATTCTGTTTTCTGCTATTTTTTCAAGCCTGTCATTCTATGTTTTAGAGCCTTTTATTGCAGGGAAGCCCGTTGTGCTTTTTGATTATGAACTTGATTTGCAAGGCTTCAAGAAATGGTTGTACGGTTTAGCTGGTTTGCTAGTGCTAGTGATGATGGTGATTGTCATTAGAGCTCCTAAAATAGGTGATTTTGAAAAAAATCTTTTGGTCAACTCACTTAATCAAGCTCAAGCCAATGTCAATCGAACTCATACACTAATTGCAGGTGATGCCAATGCCATGAGTGATGTCATGGTGATTGGTGATTCGGTTGCCTTACGTTCGAGTGATACCTTTACTGAATTGTTACCAGAGGTGCAGTTGGATGCGGCAGTGAGTCGTAATTTCACGGATGCCTACAGTATTTTCCAAAATCATGTGAAAAATAACACCCTTTCTAAAACAGTTGTTTTAGCGGTTGGTGTGAACTCTGTTGATGGTTATGCTAGTGCGATTCAGCCCTTCATTGATGAGTTACCCAAAGGCTATCGTCTTGTCTTGGTAACAGCTTATAATGCCAAAGATAGTCGTGTGGCAAGCATGCGTGACTATGAATTGACCCTTGCTAAAAAATACAAGTATGTCACCGTTGCTGACTGGTATAAAACAGCAGTCGAAAACCCAACGATTTGGCGTGGTACTGATGGTGTTCACTACTCAGATACAGGAACAGACGGAGCTAAACTGTATGTGGAAACCATTCAAAAAGCCATTCAAAAAGCTGCTAAAAATCCAGCCAAATAATGACTTATTGAGAGAAACAAATGATGATTTTATAGATAAGAGAGCAATTGTGCTCTCTTTCTTAATGCAGAAAGGAGTTGAGAACAATACAAAAACGCTTGTTGACAATTGCCTTACCAGTTGTTTTAGAAAATTTTTTACAGGCAGCTCTGGGTCTGGTTGACGGTTATTTGGTCGCTCAAATAGGCTTAGTTGCTATTTCAGGTGTTGCAGTGGCCAATCAAATCATGACCCTTTATCAAGCTGTATTTATGGCTTTAGTAGGCGTCTTTTCAGGTTTATTAGCTCAAGCTAAAGGACAACACCAGTCAAACAAGGAAGATGACTTGATTCGACAAGGCGTGATGTTGACCCTTATCTTAGGTCTATTTTTTGGTCTTTTATCTGTTTTTGCAGGCGATGCCTTGTTGGGTTTATTAGGAACAATTAGTGAAGTTAAACAGTTGGGAAGAACTTATCTGTTTTACGTTGGTGGTTCTAGCGTGTTATTAGGGCTAAATTTAACTTTGTCAGCGATTGCTCGGGTTAGGGGGTTGGTCAATTTTCCTTTATGGGTTAGCTTTTTAACTAACCTTATCAATTTATTCTTATCATCTTGGGCGATTTTTGGATTGAAGCAGGGAGTGATTGGTGTTGCCTTGGCAACGATGCTGGCTCGCATGTTGGGTTTAGTCCTAATGTTAAGAAAACTAGATTTAACACTTAATTGGCAATTTTGTAAACCAGTAATAACTCGACAGTTACTCTCCCAGTTTCTCCCAGCTTTAGCAGAACGATTGATGATGCGTTTTGGTGATGTGGTTACTTTAGCGATGATCACAAGTCTTGGCACTAAAACTCTTGCTGCCAGTAGTTTAGGTGAAACACTTAGCCAATTTAATTATCTTCCAGCTTTAGGGCTATCAACGGCTGTTTTGATTTTGGTGGCCGAAGAAAATCAGAATAAACAAAACCAATCAGACTACTTGAAACAGGCGTATTTTCTAGCGGCTGCTGCCATGCTAGTTATGAGTGGTAGTATCTACGTTTTTGGAAATTTTCTCCTTGGGTTATTTACGCAAGACCGACAGGTTTTAACTGAGGGTAAGATTGTTCTTCTGTATTCATTTTTAGGTAGTCCGATTACGGCAGGAGTCCTAGTACTCACAGGATTTTGGCAAGCTCTTCGTCAAAGTCAGCTTCCTTTTTATGCAACAAGTATAGGGATGTGGTTGATTCGGATAGGATTAGGCTATCTTTTTATTTACCATTATGGGCTAGGTTTGACAGGTTTGTGGTTAGCGACCTTGTTGGATAATTCTTGGCGACTGGCTTATCTCTTGTTTTATTATCGTTATCGTTTTATGAAGACATAAAACTGCTAGACCTTATTAGTCTAGCAGTTTCATTTATTAGTGATGTTAAAATAACAGAGATTTAGCGGTATTTTTTAGCAAGTGCCAAATCACCAGCGTATGCCATACGTTCTCCTTTAACAATTTGAAAAGCGTCAGCTCCCTTACCAGCAATAATCACAGCATCTTCTTCGCCCGTAGTCAAAGAAAGGGCTTGTTTAATAGCTTCTTCACGATCGATGATCATATCGACCGCCCTAGTAATTGGTTTGGCAATTTCTTGACAAATTGCTAAGGGATCTTCAAAATTGGGATCATCTGCTGTTAGAATAACGATTAAATCAGAGTAATCGTTAATGACTTGAGCAAAATCTGCTCGCCTACTTTCCCCCTTGTTACCCGGAGCACCAAGGATGAGAATAATTTTTCCTTTTTGGTAGGCTTTGACCACCTGAATTAATTTTGTTAGGCTATCTTGATTATGGGCGTAATCGACAAAAACCTTGGCACCATTCGTTTGGGTGAGAACCTCCATGCGACCAGGAACATGGGCTTTGGCAATTCCTGTTTGGATTGCTGCTTGACTAGCTCTCAGACGTAAGCAGGCCAATCCAGCAGCCAGAGCATTTTCTTGGTTAAATTCACCAAGTAATTGACAGTCATAAGAACCTGTTAATTTTCCACGTAATTCAAAAGAAAAGGCTTGACTATTGATGATTTGGTTATCACTATTAGCACCATAAAAATCATAATCTTGATTTTCAACTTGCTCTTTAATCAGTTCAAAATGCATCATTTGGCTATTGATGACAACCGCTCGGCTATTAGCCAATAATTGTCTTTTATGGTAAAAGTAATCCTCGAAAGTAGGGTGTTCAATCGGTCCGATATGGTCAGGGCTAATGTTTAGAAAAACTCCAACATCAAAGGTTAGACCATAAACCCGCTTAACCAAATAGGCTTGGCTAGATACTTCCATGACAAGATGTGTCATGCCATTTTGTACTGCTTCAGCCATCATTCGCATGAGGTCTAGACTTTCAGGCGTGCTAAGAGTAGATTTGAAAAAGGTTTTGCCATCGAGGGTAGTATTCATAGTCGATAGCATAGCTGTTGGAAATTCTTGAGAAAGAATGCTGTAAGCAAAATAAGCAGCGGTTGTTTTCCCTTTGGTGCCGGTAAAGGCAAGAAGTTTTAATTTCTCTTGAGGGTTATCGTAGAAGGCCATAGCTACTAGACTCATTGCTTGCTTGACACAATTAACTAAAATAACAGGAATATCGACACCATAGTCGATTTCTGAAATATAGAAAGTTAGACCATTTTGAACAGCTTGAGTTAAAAACGCTTTTTTAAATTGTTGTCCTTTGGCAAAAAAGAGAGTCTGAGAGTCGGTTTGCCTACTGTCATAGCTTAGTTTGGAAAAGGTGGGATTTTCTTTCCAGTTCCAAGAGTAGTTTTCCTGAGAGTTGATGCTGCGAAAATTATTATCCTGTTTAAGAATATCTAAAACTTGTTTTAATGTAATCATATTTCTATTTTATATCTAACGTTCTCATTTTACAAGTGGCAGGGAAAAGTTTATAATAAAGTGGTAAAAAATCTTGAAAGAACAAATTATGACGAAAAAACAAAAACAATTGACTCAACAAGAACAATTAGTCCAAGGAACTGCTTGGTTAACAGCAGGTAATTTTATCAGTCGTCTTTTGGGAGCACTTTACATTATTCCTTGGTATGCTTGGATGGGACGTTTTGCACCAGAAGCTAATGCTCTTTTTGGTATGGGCTATGAAATTTATGCCCTCTTTTTATTGATTTCAACCGTCGGGATTCCTGTTGCAGTAGCCAAGCAAATTGCCAAATACAATACTTTAGATCAGACGGAAATGAGTTTTTATCTGGTGCGAAAAGTTTTGCAACTCATGCTCATCTTAGGTTTTATTTTTGCCAGTCTAATGTTTGGTTTAGCTCCTGTTTTAGCGGATATGAGTGGTGGTGGTGCTGCACTAATTCCTGTCATGCGTAGTTTAACTTTGGCAGTGTTAGTCTTTCCATCAATGAGTGTTTTACGTGGTTTCTTTCAAGGTTTCAATAAACTATACCCAAGTGCAGTCAGTCAAGTGGCAGAGCAGTTGATTCGTGTGGTTTGGATGTTATTAACAGCGTTTTTGATTATGAAATCAGGTTCAGGTAACTATGTTGAAGCAGTTACCCAATCAACTTTTGCTGCTTTCATTGGTATGCTAGCTAGTTTTGCGACTCTCTTTTATTTTTTGTGGCGAGAAGGTTTTCTCTTTTCTCTTTTTCGTTCAACCCCCAAACAATTAACCGTTTCGACTAAATCGTTGTTATTAGAAACCGTCAAAGAAGCCATTCCATTTATCATTATGGGTTCAGCCGTTCAAATTTTTCGCTTAATTGATCAACTGACTTATATCAATACTATGGCTTTGTTTACTGATTTTTCACCAACAGAGTTAACAGTTCAGTTTGCTTACTTTGCTTCAAATCCTGGAAAATTAACGATGATTATTATTGCCGTTGCCACCTCTATTGGTGCAACGTCGATTCCGTTGTTAACTGAAAGTTTCATTAAAAAAAATCGTCGAGAAACTGCTAGTCTAGTGATTGACAATCTAGTCATGCTCATGTTATTTATGACACCAGCCGTTATTGGTGGTATTGTCCTAGCTAAACCGTTATATGAAGTTTTTTATGGGCAAACAGACCAGTTAGCCTTAGGATTATTCATTGCCTCTCTCTTACAAACCTTAATTTTATCGCTTTATACTGTTATTTCCCCTATTTTACAAGCCTTCTTTGAAACCAAACGTTCTATTTTATATTTTGTTTATGGTTTGGTGACAAAAATTATTTTACAAATTCCATTTATTTACCAATTTCATGCGTATGGTCCCATCTGGTCAACAACTATTGGCTTATTGGTTCCCGTTGTTTTGAGCTATCGCCGTATTCATCAAGTGACCTCTTTTAATCGCCACTTAGTGATGACAAAGATTTTACAAATCAATATCATGACCATGATGATGTTTTGCGTTATTGCACCACTCACAGTGGCTTGGTATTTATTCTTACCAACTAATAGTCGCCTATATGCTTTTTTGATAATTGCAATTATTGGAGGTTTGGGTCTGTTGGTTTATGCTTACCTAGCCTTAAAAACGCGTCTTGTTGATAGTATGATTGGAACTAAGGCCAATTCGCTTCGACAACGTTTCCATATTGATTAAAAACTTTCTCTGACCTGTTCAATTTGAACAGGTTTTTTGTTTGATATAACAAAGAAACCTGTGATTATAACTGATGACTACGAATAGATACATGTAATCATTATTCAAGGAGGATTTTGAATGAGCAAAATCAAGTTTCATTTCTTACCACTACTAGTTGTCCTATCTTTTGTTTTGGTCAATCCAGTTTCTGCCGCAAGCAAAACGAGTGTGATTAACTGGGCTGAAAATTTAGCTCGCAGTGGTCAAGGTGTCGACTACGATGGTGTTTATGGCTGGCAGTGTGTTGATATTGTCAATTGGGTTTTAGGTAAGCAATTTGGTAAGCCGATATGGGGTAATGCCATCAACTTATTAGATTCAGCTCAACAAGCAGGTTATACCATTATCCGTAACGATGGCAATGCCAAACCTCAAGCAGGTGACTTGTTTGTCATGCAAACATTCGCCCATAGTTATGGGCATGCAGGTTTAGTGGTCGCAGATAATGGAAATGGCACCTATCGTACGATTGAGCAAAATGTTGATGGTGGTGCAACGGCTTTAACTTTAGGAGGTCCAGCTCGGCAGCTCAATCGACGTTTGTCTAGTCAGTATGGGAATATTATCGGTTGGATTCGTCCTCCATACGATAATAATCAAAATCTACCGTCAATAAATTCTAGTACCACAGTTGTTCAAAATACTAATAGTTCTTCTTCATCTACAACATATAAGAAACTTCGTAATGAGAGCGGTCGTTTTACAGTAACAGTCAGTCAACTAAATGTTCGTAATAGTCCAAGTACATCAGGCTCACCTGTTGCTACTTACAGCAGTGGTCAATATTTTAATTACGATAGTGTATATCAAGGAGACGGTTATTTGTGGCTATCTTATGTTTCTCATAGTGGTGTTCGTCGCTATGTTGCCCAAGGGCCAGAACAAAACGGTGTGTTAACCTCTAGTTATGGACGAGTTAATTAAATGTTAGTCCTTCCTTTATTTGAAGGAAGGGCTATTTTTATTAAAAATAACGTATTTCAATTTTTTTTAATTTTTTTTGATAAAGTAGTTGACAGGGGATGTATAGTTTGATAGAATGTAATAGTTGTCGCCTGAGAGGTGACGTTAAGACCTTTGAGAACTGAATAAGACGAACCAAGTGCGGGTTATGAGAATAACCTGTTAATAA
>NZ_VOHO01000005.1:0-71572 GCF_007859175.1 Streptococcus sp. sy010
TCTCATAACCCGCACTTGGTTCGTCTTATTCAGTTCTCAAAGGTCTTAACGTCACCTCTCAGGCGACAACTATTACATTCTATCAAACTATACATCCCCTGTCAACTACTTTTACAAAAAAAATTAAAAAAAATTGAAATGCGTTATTTTACCACTCTGTTTGATTACTCTTAGTGACGTTTCCAGAAACTTTTTGCTATAATAAAAGACAGTTTTAATTATAACATTGGAAAGGATAATTTCATGAAACTAATTTCTTGGAATATTGATTCTCTTAATGCAGCTTTGACCAGCGATTCCAGTCGTGCCCAACTATCTCGTGCTGTTTTGGATACCTTAGTAGAAGAAGATGCTGATATTATTGCCATTCAAGAAACTAAACTCTCTGCTAAAGGTCCAACAAAAAAGCACTTGGACATTTTAACTGATTACTTCCCAAATTATGAGGTAACTTGGCGTTCTTCTGTTGAACCTGCTCGAAAAGGATATGCCGGCACTATGTTTCTTTATAAGAAAGAACTGCAACCTAAAATTACTTTCCCTAAAATTAATGCTCCATCTACGATGGATGATGAAGGGCGTATCATCACACTTGAATTTGAAAATTGTTTTGTCACTCAGGTTTACACCCCCAATGCCGGAGATGGATTAAAACGTTTGGCTGAACGTCAAGTTTGGGATCAAAAGTACGCTGACTACTTGGCTGAACTCGATAAGATTAAGCCTGTTTTAGCAACTGGAGATTATAATGTCGCTCATCATGAAATCGACCTTGCCAATCCTAGCAGCAACCGTCAATCTCCAGGTTTCACTGATGAAGAACGTCAAGGCTTTACCAACCTGTTAAGCAAGGGCTTTGTTGATACGTTTCGTCATTTACATGGAAATCTCCCTCATCAATACACTTGGTGGGCACAACGTAGTAAGACTAGTAAAATCAACAATACTGGCTGGAGAATTGATTATTGGTTAGTTAGTCAGCGACTTGCTGATTTGGTATCGAAATCAGATATGATCTCCTCTGGTACACGCCAAGATCACACACCAATCGTATTGGAAATCAATCTTGAACCACTTTCTTAATCACAAGATATATTAAAACCTGTAAAGAAATACTTTACAGGTTTTTTATCATATCAAAATTATAACGACTTACTCATATCGTAGGGATTCCACTGGGTCTAATTGACTAATCTTACGAGTTGGGAAATAGGCTGATAGAACACCCATGACCAAAGCGAGCAAACACATGATTAGTACTGATTTTGCATCAAGTAGAAAGACTTGTTCAATCTCTGGATAAAATCGCTTGACAAGGAGATTGGCTAGACTACCGATTCCTAGTGACACAAGAAAAGCCATAATTAAAGAAATTCCAGTAATCAACAGGGATTCATAGATAAAAATCCGTTTGATATTCTGATTTAAGTAACCTACTGCTTTCATGACACCAATTTCTTTCGAGCGTTGCATGATGTTGATATAAATGATAACCCCAATCATAACCATAGAAACCAGCAATGCCTGGCTAGATAGCACAACCAACAGCCCTTGAATCACCTTGATAAAGTTAACGATGACTCCCAAAATCTGTTGTTGCGACAAGACGGTATATTTTTTATAAGTCTTTAGCTTGTCGATGACACGGTCTGTCTGAGCTGGATCTTTCAACTCAAAAATCATATAAGGGGTGGTTTTGCTAAACCCATTACTAGATAAAACTTGACTTAACTGGGTGCTAGACATATAGCTGTTACTATCAGCCATCTCATCTTTGAGAACACGAATAATCTTGGTTTGAATCTGACTACTTTTACTGCCTTGGCTAGTATTTTCAATCAACGTCAAGCTAACTTCTTGACCAATGACTTCCTTAGCCGTTAGCTGAGTTTTATTAGCCTTATTAAAATCGTTAAGTAAGGTTTCAGGAATGGTCAAACCTTCTTCTTTAGCGTCTTGATAAAGAGCCCCTGCCAAAACTTGCTCCTTAGTGTTAGACGATACTGAGATTCCACTATCTTGATAAAGGCTAACGATCTGAGCATAATTAGGAAGAGTCGTGGATAGATCTAACTCTCCTTTATCAGCTAACTTTAACTGAGTTGCCATGGTTGAAAAAGGAAGCTCTAAGTATTTAATTTTATCTTTTCCAACTATTTTCTCAATAAATGCCTTATCTTCCTGATTGATGACACCACCTGGATTGACTTCACTATTGATCATCACTTGAATCTGAGCAGGAAGTTGGCCATTACCAGTTTCCTCATCAATCATCTTAATAATTGCATTTCCCAAACCAAAAGAAATTAGAATCCCAACAAAACCAATCGAGGTTGCAAGAGCAATCAAGAGATTCCGCCACTTACGTTCTAAAAAATTACTCCAAGCCAACTTGAGCTGATATAGTTGAGATAAGTTATTCTTTTTGACCTTTGCTTTCTTCAATAATCTCACCATCTTTCATTTTGATAATCACATCGGCATAGTCTGCCACTTCTGGATTATGGGTAACCACCAAGACTGTCTTGCCCTCTTTAACTAGGTCTTGAAAAATTTCTAACACCATTTCTTGGGATTTAGAATCCAAAGAACCTGTTGGTTCGTCTGCCACAATCAAATCGGGATCATTGACCAAGGCACGCGCAATAGCGACACGCTGCTTTTGACCACCAGACAACTGTTTGACATTTTTATTCTTGAAGGCTAGCATATCTAAATCTTCAAGAACCTTTTCTGCCCTAGCCACCATTTCCTTATGGGAGATACCTTTTAAGTACAGTGGCAACAGAACATTATCTAATACTGACTGATGAGCGATGAGATTGAAGTTTTGAAAGACAAAACCAATATGTTCCTTACGAAAAAGGGTTAGCTCTTGTTCGGAAAGTTCCTTGAAATCCTGCCCCTTAAACAAGACCCTACCTTCGTAATCACGGTCTAGGCCACTCAAAATATTGAGTAGGCTAGTCTTACCACAGCCAGACGGCCCATACAAGGCGGTCAACTTACCAGCTTCAATCACGGCAGTCAGCGAACGCAAGACATTTTCCGTCTGGGTCTGACTAATCCGATAATGCTTACTTAATTTTTCAAGATGAATTAAACTCACAGCAAATACCCTTTCTATGAAAAATAACGGCGAATCAAATAAGAATAGTTAATGAACTGACTCAGTAAACATAGACATACCACAGACACTAACAAATAAAACGACGAATACTTCAGCAACAACACACCAACTAAACTCATGCTTAAACTGATGAGCCAACGTTTGAGATAATAAGACATGGGCAAACGATAACTATCAATTTCCTTGGCTAGCATGAAACGCATTTCCTTGAAATAAATCACCTCGCGTAACTGAAAACCTTGTAAGGTTAGGTAAACGACAAGCAAGGTTCCTGCCCAACTCAAACTGTAAGACAGACTTGCCCCTTTCCAAATCAAGAAAAACAGAACCGGAACAGCAACTAGCAGATAGGACAAGGCTGCCATCAGTAACAGTTTCGGCAAAAAGAAACTGGTCAAATTCAGTTGCAAGACTTTTAAGTAGGGCATATCTTTTAAGAGAGCTAAAAAGTAATAGATTGGGCTTTTAGAATAGTAGGCGATTGTTCCTAAAAAGAAGGCGAGAGAAACTGGCGATTGACTTAACAAGGTGACGGATTTGCCCAAGCTAAATTCCCAGACGAGAAAGAGAAGAAGGGAACTCAGTGGCAGTAAAAAAGCACGCAGTAGGGTTAAGTCATCCACCACAGAACGAACATAGGTCAACTGGCCCAGAGTTTGTGATGGGGTCCAACGGTTTCTTTGCCAGAATTGATAACGGCTCAACAACGGAAAACTCAAAAAATGGCTGACAAGAAATAAACAAATCGTTAAAACTGGTTGAAAAAATAAGCCTAAAGTCAGTGCCGGTAGTATAATCACACTATTTCTCAACAGGACTAGAAGTGACCAAGACCATCTATTGATACCAAAAAAGAGATGAAAGGTTTCTTTGGTTTGGTTCTTAACCAAGTAGAAATTTTCATAGGCTATGCCTAAGGGGATAATGGCATAAAGAATGTACTTGGTTAATTTCAGATAGGACATCAAACCATAAAATGAATAACCATCAAGTAGGCCAATGATTTTCTCTTTGACTAATAAAAATGACACGAAAATTAGGATAGATGAGAAAAGATAGGGAAACAAATAAAGCCAAAATTGTCCGGGTTTGACCTCTTCTTTGTCCTGCCAGTAGCCTTGCCTGGCAATAAACAAGAGGTGAAGATTAGCTAACATATCACTCTCCTTAAAGTTGTAGCGTCAAGGCAGGGTCAGACAAGTAATCTTGATAGCCATGCGTCACGATGACAAAAGACTTCCCTTTTGTCAACTCCTCTTTAATTTTTTCTGATAGGTAGGTCAAACTCTGCTCATCCAAACCAGAAAATGGCTCATCCATCAAATAAAGCGGGGGATCAAGAAGAAAAGCCGCCATTAACATGACCTTTTTCTTTTCTCCCAAAGACAGCGATTGAATGGGAGTTGTCATTAACTGATGATGAAAAGAAAATTTTGCTCGCAAGCCCTCTAAGCGTTGTTGGAAATCTGACTCAGGCAAACTAAGATTGACACATAAAAATTGAAAAAAGACCTGTGGTGACATGCCAATAAAGTAGGGTTCTGACGAGTCTGGTACATAGCCTACTCGCTCACTTAACTCAACCTGTCCTGAACTAGCCTTGACCAAACCTAGACAAATCTTCAACAGGGTTGATTTACCAGAACCATTTTTTCCTTCAATAACGATTAAAGGGTTCTTTTTAGTATCAAAAGACAGGTTAGAAAATAATACTTTTTTCTGATTACGATAGGATAATTGAGTGGCTTTCATCATTAGACTCTTTCTTAACATTTTCACTAGATATTATTTATTATAGCAACAACAATCGTATAAAACAAACATTTTTTGTGTTTTTTTTTACTCAAAAGCCATAACACTATTGAAAAAAGAACTATAATAAAAAAACGAACACAAACGGTCGTTTTTCTATTTTTTATAACAAAAATTCTTACATTTAAGTAAAAAAGATGCTATTAGTTCAGTTTTGCAAAAACCTTAGCTAAACTTAGTCCCAAGAACATACCCAAGGTGTTTTGCAAGATATTTCCCAACACATCTGCCAAGGCGATACCTAGCCCATAAAAGCCCCAGGAAGCTAAAAAATAGGAGCTAACCATGACCAAACTAGCCAGAATTAAACCTAATCCTTTTTGACGGCCCTTAAAACCAGCAAAATAGCCTTGAACTCCGTGAACAAACAAACTAATCAGCATCCAGTTAGGATAGCCTGCTAACAAATCCAGTAAAAAGGCTGACAGACCTCCAACCAAGGCTCCTTCTTTTTTTCCTAGATAAGCCGCCGTAAAATAAATCCCTACATCTAACAGGGTTAAAAATCCCTTGCCCATAGGAATCATGACAAATCGCCCCAAGACCAAGGTCACTGCTACCAAAATCGCCAAAAGCGTTAAATATTGCGTGTTACTTGTTTTCATATTGTACCCCATAATCATTGGCTCCCTGAATCGCTTGATGAACAAAAGACTTGGCTGCCTTTATGGCATCAAACATGGGCTGACCTAATGCCAACTGACTAGCTAAACTTGCTGCAAAGGTACAACCCGCCCCATTATTATTGTTTTGTAAAATAGGCAGAGCCAACTCATAACAGTCCTTACCATCATAATACAAGTCAATAGCTTGCGTCTTATCCAGACGTGTCCCACCCTTGATAACCACTTGGTTAGCCCCTAACTCATATAATTTTTGAGCAGCTTGTTTCATATCAGATAGGCTAGAAATACTAATGCCAGATAAGATTTCTGCTTCACGAAGGTTGGGAGTGATAATAGACACATAAGGAAAAAACTTCAAAAGTTCTGCTCTCATCTGACTAATCTGCTCATCACCATTTTCCTTAAAAACCAAGACAGGATCTAAAACGATAGGTTGTGTCGAACGAGCTGTAATCATATCTAACACACGATTAGCCACGGCAGGATTAGGCAATAACCCTAACTTAATCGCAGAAAATGGAACATCTTCTAAACTTGTCAACTGTTTAGCCAACAATTCATCAGACAAAGCATGAATCTCAAAGCCTTGTCCATTGATTGTGGCAAGGCTTGTCAAGGCAACAAAACCAAACAAACCGTGATGAGTAAAAGTCGCCAAGTCAGCTTGCATGCCTCCACCACTAAGAATGTCACTACCAGAGATAGCTAGGATATATTTAGTCTTCATAGATAATCTCCTTTAGATATAGCCCATTAGGAGCCGCCGTTGGTCCAGCCAGTTGTCGATTTTTTTGCTTCAAAATCTCTTTCACTTGACCAACTGGAAAACGAGCATTACCAATCTTTAATAGCGTTCCCACCATATTACGCACTTGCTTATAAAGAAACCCGTTGCCTGTAAAGGTAAAAATCAACAAGTGACGACTCTTATCCAAACGAACACTTGCTTGACTAATCGTTCGCACCTTATTATCCACACTGGTTCCACTAGCTGTAAACCCCGTGAAATCATGCGTTCCGACCAAGTCCTTAATGGCAAGCTCAATCAAAGAAACATCGATTTCATAAGGAAAATGTGTTGCATAATGCCGCAACATTGGATTTTTGGGACGACCAATATCCACCAAAAACTCATAGGTTTTATGATGTTTATGATAGCGAGCATGAAAATTATCTGCCACTTGCTCCACTTGCAACACTGCCATATCATCTGGACTCTGCGTGTCTAAGCCAAAACGTAATTTTTCCAAATCCCGTAACTGAGGCAAATCAAAATGAACTACCTGACCATAGGCATGGACACCACTGTCTGTCCGACCAGCCCCATGTACCGTAACTGCTTGACCACTATTTAACTTGGTCAAGGTTTTTTCTAATTCTTCTTGGACTGTTCGTCCGTGACTTTGTCTTTGAAAGCCAACAAAACCACTGCCATCATAAGAGATGGTTGCCTTATATCTTACCATGCCTCCTATTATAGCAAATCAACCACTATTCTCAAAGCCCCAGTTTTTATAAAAACCAAGGTCCTCAGACCTTGGTTCATTTACATCTTAAATATCATCAAAAGCGTCTTTTACCTTATCAAAGAATCCTTTTTTCTTAGGATGAACTTGATTAAAGCCACTAGCTTCTGCAAAGGATTTAAGGGCTACTTTTTGACCGTCATTAAGTTTGGTTGGGGTAACCACTGTCACTGTAACATGTTGATCCCCTTGACCACCATCTCGTAAACGTGGTGCTCCCTTACCTTTGAGACGGAAGGTCTTGCCTGTTTGGGTGCCTTCTGGAATGGTCAACTCAACGGCACCATGAACAGTTGGCACTTCAATCGTATCTCCCAAAGCTGCCTGAACAAAGTTCAAATCCAACTGATAGTAAATCGTCGCCCCTTCACGCTTAAACTTATCACTTGGGCGAACATTGATGATGACAAATAGATCTCCATATGGGCCTCCATTAAATCCTGCTTCTCCTTGACCTGCCAAACGGATTTGTTGACCTGTTTCGACACCTGCCGGCACCTTGACGGACACCTTGTGAACTTGTTCTTCATGACCCGTTCCACGACAGGTTTGACATGGTGAGATGATTTCTTGACCACGACCATGACAACGATCACAGGTCACTTGACGACGCATCATGCCAAGCGGTGTTTGCGTATCTACTGTCATGACACCTGCACCATGACAACGTCCACAAGTAACAGGACTGGTACCAGGCTTGGCACCTGAACCAGAGCAAGTCCCACAAGACGCTTCTCTGCTATACTTGACTTCTTTTTCCGTACCAAAAATCGCTTCTTCAAAACTCAAATCGACACGATATTGTAAATCATCCCCCTGACGTGGGGCATTAGGATTACGACTTGCTCCACCACCAAAGAAACTCGAGAAAATATCCTCAAAGCCACCGAAACCAGAGCCGCCAAAACCACCAAAGCCGCCAGCTCCGCCACCGAAACCACCACCTGCTCCTGCAGCACCAAATTGGTCATAGCTGGCACGCTTTTGACTGTCACTCAAGGTTTCATAGGCTTCTTGAATGTCCTTGTATTTTTGTTCAGCTCCTGCTTCCTTATTCAAGTCAGGATGGTATTTTTTCGACATTTTGCGATAGGCTTTTTTGATTTCGTCTTGCGACGCATCCTTTGACACACCTAAACGCTCATAAAATTCTGTATTATTCATAATAAGATACAAAGGGCGTTAAAAGGAAGCCAAAAACAGATATTTTAACGATAGGCATGTTATAACCTAGAAAATTATCTTTTTGGCTCAGTTCTTAGCCCGTGTTCGATTGCGAACACTCTTCCTTTCTCTCTTCTTACCCAAAAACAGAGGCTGGGCTGCAACCTCTGCATTTTTTAGTCTAGCTTTACTTTTCAGTAAACTCACCATCGACAACATCATTTGCTGAGCTATCAGTAGCTTGGTCAGCACCTGCTGCTTGTTGAGCTGCTGCCGCTTGCTCATACAGTTTCACTGCCAAGGCTTGTGCTTTTTCGTTAAGAGCGTCTAGTTTAGCTTTCATCTCATCAAGATTGCCAGACTCTTGAGCCGCTTTCAAATCATCAAGACCCGCTTGAGCTGCGTCACGCTCTGCATCAAAACCTTTGCCTTCTGTTTCTTTAATCGTTTTTTCTGTCGCAAAGATAGCTTGGTCAACTTCATTACGAAGGTCAACTTCTTCTTTACGTTTCTTATCTGCTTCAGCATTTGCTTCAGCATCTTTCATCATGCGATCAATTTCTTCTTCTGAAAGACCATCGTTAGATTTGATGACGATATGTTGTTCTTTTTGAGTACCAAGGTCTTTAGCCTTAACAGACACAATACCGTTTTTATCAATATCAAATGTCACTTCAATTTGTGGAATACCACGAGGAGCTGCCGGAATGTCTGTCAATTGGAAACGACCAAGTGTTTTGTTGTCTGCTGCCATTGGACGCTCACCTTGAAGCACATGAATATCTACGGCTGGTTGATTGTCTGCTGCCGTTGAGAATACTTGCGATTTAGACGTTGGGATTGTTGTATTACGCTCAATCAATTTCGTAAAGACACCACCCATAGTTTCAATACCAAGTGACAATGGTGTGACATCAAGAAGAACGACATCTTTCACATCACCTGTAATGACACCACCTTGAATCGCTGCACCCATAGCAACTACTTCATCAGGGTTAACTGATTTGTTTGGCTCTTTACCAGTTTCAGCTTTTACAGCTTCAACAACGGCTGGAATACGTGTTGAACCACCAACTAAGATAACTTCATCAATTTCAGAGATTGACAAACCTGCATCTGAAAGAGCTTGACGAACTGGGATTTTTGTACGTTCTACTAAGTCACGTGTCAAATCATCAAATTTAGCACGAGTCAAAGCAACTTCCAAGTGAAGTGGGCCTGCTGCTCCTGCAGTGATAAATGGTAGGCTGATTTGAGTTTGTGTCACACCTGAAAGGTCTTTTTTAGCTTTTTCAGCCGCATCTTTCAAACGTTGAAGAGCCATCTTGTCAGCTGACAAGTCGATACCATTTTCTTTCTTGAATTCTTCTACTAAGAAATCAATGATTTTTTGGTCAAAGTCATCACCACCAAGTTTGTTGTCACCTGCAGTTGCTAGTACATCAAAGACACCGTCACCAAGTTCAAGAATTGACACGTCAAACGTACCACCACCAAGGTCAAACACAAGGATTTTCTCATCTTTATCTGTTTTGTCCAGACCATAAGCAAGGGCTGCTGCCGTTGGTTCGTTGACGATACGCTCGACTTCAAGACCTGCAATTTTACCAGCGTCTTTTGTCGCTTGACGTTGAGCATCATTGAAGTAAGCTGGCACCGTGATAACTGCTTTTTCAACTTTTTCACCTAGATAATCTTCTGCATAACCTTTCAAGTACTGCAAAATCATAGCCGAGATTTCTTGTGGCGTATATTCTTTACCATTGGCAAAAACTTTTTCAGATGTTCCCATTTTCGATTTGATTGAGATAATTGTTTCTGGGTTCGTAACTGCTTGACGTTTTGCGGCATCACCAACGATAATTTCGCCATTTTTGAAAGAAACAACAGACGGTGTCGTACGATTTCCCTCTGGGTTAGCAATGATTTTGCTCTCAGTTCCTTCCAGAACCGCCACTGCTGAGTTAGTTGTTCCTAAGTCAATACCAATAATTTTACTCATCTTTATTACCTCTTATTTTTTTAAATGCTCGCTTTCGCTCACTGTTTATTTTAATCTTACCTAGTTTACCGTCATTGCGGACAAAATATCTCTGAAGTTTAATCTTTTTTATTTGAATCTACGTGCTTAGTAAGGAACACGAGTAGTAGCGATATTAAAAGAGGAGACAAGATTAACTCTGCAAATTTTTGAAAAATATAATTCGGCTCCCCTTTTAATAATGTCTCTGTTCCTCCTTCTATAGCTGGATAGTAACAAACTATCACCAGAGCAAGTATACCTAAAATAACCACCGTCAAAAAATTTATATCTTTTATTTTTTTAAATTGTTTCTGTCTACTTAACATCATATTCTTTTCAGTTATACACCACCACCATGGCTGGGCGAAGCAGACGATCATGCAGTTGATAGCCTTTTTGGAAGACTTCTGCGATGGTATCTGCTGGGTGGTCGTCATCTGCTGGCAGGGTTTGAACGGCCATGTGATAGTTGGCATCAAAACTTTCCACAGCTACTTCTTCTACTCCCTCTTCTTTCAGAGCTTGCAGTAAGCTATCACGGGTCATTTCAAGGCCCTTTTTGACATCATCGGTCAAGCCATCAACTGCCAAGGCACGTTCCAAGTTATCCAGAGCCAGCAGAACTTTTTTGGCCAAATCCTGTGAACGGTATTTTTGTAGTTGTTGGCGTTCTTCTGTGGCACGACGTTGAATATTCTGCATTTCGGCATGAGCGCGCAAGTACTTGTTTTCCAACTCTTCAACCTTAGCTTCCAACTCAGCGACAGGAGAACTTTCTTCTACTTCTACCACCTCTTCGCTAGCTTCAACGACTTCTTCCTGCAAGTCCTCTTTTTTCACATCATCTGACATAATCGTCTCCTTTTTCTACTTCATAATGGTTACTGTTAAGGTAGCGATAGTAATCACCCAATTTAACAGCCAAAACCTTACTCACTAATTTGATTAAACTAATCAATCGGCGATAATCCATCTCCACCGGACCAATTAGACTTAACTGCCCAAAACCACGATAGGGAATGAGAAATTTTTGTTGGATGACACCGACCTGTCCCAAATCTTGTTTTAGCTGATCAGCTAGGTCAATATGAGTCATCTCATCTTCTTGCATTTGCCTCCTTAATAAGTTGGCGACCTCTTGATTATTATCCAAAAATTGATAGGTTTTTAAGTTAGCATAGCTCAAACTATTAACTTTACCAGCTATAAAAACACTTTCTCGGAATAACTCAGAAAAAATGTATTCGAACAAGTCAAGAACATTATCGGTCGTCACAAAATATTTTTGCACAACCTGCGGAATCTCTGTCCTGAGCTTATAGTGAATTTCTAGGACAGATTTATTAAGCAAACGCTCATTAACCAGATTTTCCAAGACCAATAAATCTCGACTCAAAAAGTTTTTCGGAATGGCAAATTGAATCGTTACTGGCTTTGACGCATCTAAAACCATAATCGCCAAAGCATCATGGCTACTATGCTGGACAATCTTAAAACCTGTTAGGGTCTGTTCCTTAGCTTCCACATCAAGTGTCACCGCTGTATAGCCTGTCATGTCAGCTAAAAGCCGACTAGCTGTTTGGAGCAAATCTTCTAACTTAAAGGCTTCAAAATCAAAAGCTTTAATGACTTGATAAGCATCTGCTTCATCAAGCCGCCCTTCTTGCATGGAATGCTCAATCACATACTTAAAGCCAGCTAAACTCGGTTTTCGACCACTAGAAGTATGGGCTTTTTCCAATAAGCCTATCTTCTCTAAGCGAGCCATATCATTACGAATGGTGGCCGAACTTGACTCGATCATTTCTTGCAAACTTTTTGAACCAACAGGTTCGTGAGTCTGAACAAATAGATCAACAATCAGATTCAGAATATCACTCTGACGTTGAGTGATCATAAGACCCACCTCCATTCGTTAGCACTCTTTCTTGGAGACTGCTAATTTATAACTCTATTATACCCCAATAAATTGTCTTGTCAAGAAAAAAACACAAAAAATTAGCACTCTTTCTTGGAGACTGCTAATTTTTATCGTAACGGGTTAAATTCTTCTCTTCAATCAGTTTAATCAATTTTGCTTCATAATCAGCAATAGGGCTAAAACCCGCTTTATTTAAAGCTTTGACCGAAATTTTATAATCTGTTGATGTGACCAGAGTTTCATAAAGTTCCTTGCCCCAGACCTTTCCTGACTTCAAAATTGCCAGATAATCATAGAGAGACGCCTTCCAACTGTCATAAATCGCAAAACGATCTGTCACAGTCGTTAATTTATTAGATAAGTAACGGGTGGTTGACAAAGAAACACTATCACGACCCTCATAAGCTGGCAAGGCCATAAGATTATGATAATTCACTGCCACGACATAAGTACCATAATTAGAAGATAAAGCCGCCTGACCAATAATAAGAGATGCTGGTACTCCATAGGCGTCTGATAATTCTTGAGCAATCGGAGCTATTTTTTCAATAAATTGTTCCTGAGTATAGGACGTTCTAACTACCGTTTCTGCTCGCATCATTTGTGGCCGACTCAAAATCGACACTAATCCTATCAAGAGCAAAAAGGTAAGGCAAAGCATACCCTTCAATGATAAGCGACGCTTCATTGTCCGTTCTCCTTCAATAATTCAATGTATTCTTCTAAAGCCAAGTTATGCTTGACCATATAGGCTGCTGAGGTTTTTCCAACATAACGGTAATGCCAATTTTCATAAGCAATGCCTGTAATGACTGTCTTATCCTTTGGAAATCGTAAAACAAAACCATACGTTGCTGCCAACTGTTGTACTTGCTTGGCAATCGCTTCATCACTACCATCTAAGTTAGGCGTCGTACTCATATCAAAAGCAAGCCCAGTTTGATGTTCACTAGCTCCTGGTGGTTGAGAAAATGTTTGGACAATTTTCTCAGCCTCATCTCGACTTAAACTCGGATCACCCAGTAGTTCTCTCTCCACATAGCCATTATAGACTTGTTCTTGGTAAGCAACGCTACGATAGGCTGAAATCAACTGTTCATTAGATGATATGCTTTGTGCTGCTGCTAAAAACTGTCTGACCTCATTTTCAATCCGCCTATCAACAAACACCCCATTGACTTCTACCAAATCAGGATTCAACTCAGCTTTAGGGTAAGTACGATTAACTAAAACCAACTCCCAATCCGTTGACGACACCTTGGGTAAATCGGCTAATTCAACTGTTGTTGATGAAGCAGATTCTTCTTGTTGGAGTGACGATTCAGTCTGTTTACCAAAAGAGCAAGCTCCCAACAAGACTAAAAATATGACGCCAAAAATAATAGCCATAACAGATTTTCTAGTCGATAACATCTGCAATACCTCTTTCACATAGACTTATTTTAGCATAAAAAAATAAAAAAGGCTAATTGCCATTTCTTTAGCCTTTCTAATATCTATTCGCAAAATCAAATCAATTTTTCTCAATCGCCAACAATTCATAAGAACTTTTATAACCAATTTGTAAGATGCGATTGCCATCAACCAAAATCGGACGCTTAATCAGCATACCATCTTGTGACAACAAGATTAACAATTCATCTTGTGACAATTGGTCAAAGCGATTTTTCAAATCTAGCTGACGGTAGGAGTTCCCACTGGTATTGAATAATTTTTTCAAGGGTAGCTCGTTATTCCCCAACCAGTCAGCTAAGACATCTACGGTTGGCGGTGTCGTCTTAATATCAACAGCCTCAAAGTCCAATCCTAAGGTTTTAAGTTCTTTTTTAGCCTGACGACAGGTTGAACATTTTGGATATTCATAAAACGTTAGCATCATTCATTCTCCTTAATTTTCAAATGAGCCGTTTCCGTCAACAAAGGAGTCACCGTCCCTCTAGAAAAGAAATATTCAACCCCAGTCTGCTGATCCGTCACTAGATAGGCCCTTCTGACAAAGTCTATGTTTTCAACCTGAAAGGTAAAACGTTTTTTCAATTCACGTCCATACTCTTTTTTTCTATCCTTATCTAAGGAAACGGGTAATCTGGGAAGTCCCGTTAAGACAATCCCACCTTCTTTATCCATCACAGGAATTTGGCTATAAAGTGTTGTCAAGTATTCTACTCCCGTTTCACAATCAACCAAAAGCATCAAAGGCTGTTTTAATACATAATAAAGAAAACGACGAGTCATTCTTCTTCCTTCCTTTTCTCATGGTAAGCTTGATAAAGTTCCTGACGATTTAGACCGTATTCTTTAGCAACTGCCTTAATCGCTTGGTTGGGCTTATGACCTAAAGCAATCAACTCATCAACCAACACTACCGGATCTTGATCTGCGATTGATTTTTCTTCAACAACCGCTCCTGCAACAATGATAAGACACTCACCTTTAATGGTTTGCCCCTCTAAAGCTGCAATCAATTCACTTAAACTAGCACGCTGATATTCTTCATAAATCTTAGTCAATTCACGAACCAAAACCACTTGACGATCACCATAGACTGCCAACATATTCGTCAACGTATCCAACACTCGATAAGGCGATTCATAAAAAATTTGGGTCTCCGGATAAGCCTTCTTTGCTTCAAAAAAACTAAGCTGCTGACCTTTTTTACGGGGTAAAAAGCCATAAAAAATATGTGGCTGAGGAGCAATACCACTGGCAATCAAAGCCGTAATACCTGCAGAAGAACCAGGCAAAGAGATAACTGGAATCTCCCTAGCAAGTGCTGCTTGTACCAAATCATGACCTGGATCAGAAATACTTGGCATGCCAGCATCAGATACTTGAGCTAGTGATTTCCCCGACAACAACAACTCAATTAACTCTTCTATTTTTTCATAAGCATTATGCTCGTGAAAGCTCGTTTGAGGGGTTTCAATGTCAAAATACTTAAGTAGTTGACCAGTCGTCCTTGTATCTTCCGCACAAATCAAATCCACCGACTTTAAGACATCGATAGCTCGAAAGGTCATATCTTGTAGATTGCCAATAGGTGTAGGCACCAGATAAAGACTACCGACTGCTCTTACTTCCTTAAAACTTTTTTGAATTTGCATCGTTAAGCTCTTTCTAGCTGCTCATCACACCAAAGGCAGTCACCGTCATTATCTCGTCGTTGACCATAAAAATCCTTACACACATGAAAGCCATCTTGATAGATGCCCAATAAGGTATCACGAGTTTCCTTACTGGTTCTCGTTTTACCTTTTTCAACTTCTTCAAAATATTGACGCAACTTGGTATTCTCTAAACGCAAGCGAGCATTTTCTTCAACCAAGGCTTGCACTTGTTTTTTCATGGCTTCCACATCAGCCAAGGTCAACATTAAATTTTGTGAAAAGCCATCAAAGGCATCAAATAAATCTTTTTTTACCATTATTTTCCTCAACTTATCACCATATATTCCAAAACATTTTGAAAACTAACATGACTTTTCCACATTTTCTGAGCAACATAAAGCCGCTCGAGATAAAACAAAGCCAATTCCTTAGGTAATTGTTCTGCCAACAAAAAACTCAATAACTTAAAAGCCAATTCTTGTTCACTCTTTTCTTTGAAAATAGTTGCCAAGTGTGCCACTTCTAAAAAAGACATTTTTTGATCTCTGAACAACATGCCTAAAAAACGTTCCAAATGTTGCAGTTGTTGCAACACTTTTTGACTTTTCGCTAAAAACATGGCTTCTTCTTGATTCTGAGCCACTTGAGCTAATACTTTGGCTTGATTGGGCAATAAGCCTTCTCGGTTCAAAAACTCTCTAAGGTAGGAGTCATTTTTAGGAAAGAAAACCTGTTGACAACGACTCTTAATCGTCGTCAAGACAAGATTTGCTTCATCCGTCAAAAGAAAAATGATGCTCTGGCCTCTTGGTTCTTCCATGATTTTCAAAAGACTATTGGCAGCATTAGGATGCATTTTTTCTGCTTGACGAATGATAAAAACTTGCTTGTCACTTTCAAAACCCGAACGCGAAAAATCATGCAAAAGCTCTCGTATGGTTTCTGTTTTAATAAGCTGCCCAGTTGGTTCAATCACATGTAGATCAGGAAATTCCTGTCTAACAATCAAACGACAAGAACGACATTTTCCACAAGGTAATCGATCCACCAAGTCAGCACAAAATTGACTCTGAGTAAGAAATAAGGCCATTTCCAAACTAGCGAACTGCCCATCAAAAAGATAGGCATGGCTCAAGCGATTGGTTTGTAAAATCCTAACAAAATCCCTATAAATCTTAGGTTGCAATTGGGCTACTGTCATACTAACTATCTTTCACTAGAAGCAATATCTGCTCTACCACTTCTGTCACTACGCTGTCCAAGGGCTGCGTTGCATCTATGCATCTAATCCGTTCTGGATTTTGCTGAGCTAGCTCTTGGTAACCTTGTCTGACTCGCTGATGCATATCTAATTTTTCCAAATCCAACCGATTGATTTCTCGTTCCTTATTTCGAGTGATACGCTCCAAACCAACTTCAGCTGGCACATCAAAATAAAGGGTCAAGTCCGGCTGACGCTCATCTGTAACGTAAGCGTTAAGCCAAGTAATAGCTGACTTATTTAAGCCACGCCCATAACCTTGATAGGCCATGGAACTGTCAATGAAACGATCAACCAATACAAGAGAGCCTTCTGTTAAAGCAGGCATAATCTTTTCAACCATGTGTTGACGTCTAGCTGCCATATAAAGCAACAATTCCGTCTTACTATCCATGCGGGTATGCTTGACATCTAAAATCACCTCACGGATTCTTTCGGCAATCTCTATCCCACCGGGTTCTCTAGTTGCTAACACAGTAGTTGTTAAAGCAGCCTGCAAACTAGGTAAAACTCGCTCTAAAACCGTGGTTTTCCCCGCTCCATCTGGTCCTTCAAATGAAATCAATAATCCTTTTGTCATAGCAACCCTTCATTAGTTTAGTAGTTCTATTTTATCAAAAAAAATCTAAAAAAGCAGTCGCCAGCAAGTAAAAAGGTTGAAAAGGTTTTGCCTTTCCAACCAAAAATAGATTTTACAAAGCCTTCACTTGAGTCAATGTGATGCTGTCCACCTGTACCCCTTGTTCTATCAATTCTTTTTTTAGAACGTCTATATCAAAACGTCCATCTAGTTGAACTTCTACCAAGACCTTCTCTGCATTTTCATTATTCACCAAAACGCTTCGGATATTGAGATGGTCCTCAGCAAAAATCTTAACAACCTTTTCAAAGGCTCCAGCTTGATCTTTCAAGAACAAACGCACACGCACCCCTTCCTCACCATAACCAGATACTTTAAGGAAAGTTTTAAAGACATCTCGATCAGTAATGATACCAGACACAATCCCATTTTCTGCTACAGGAAGGACACCAACCTTATTCTTCATCATGAGATAAATCGCATCTTCTAACGTCGCATAAGGTGAAATCGAAATCACATCCTTAATCATGACATCACGAATCTTTGTCTTATTCAACAAATAATTCATCTCATAAATCGATAGACTGGTTGCTTTTGAAGGGGTCGCTTCTGCCATGGTTCCTTCTGTCACCAGACCGACTAGTTTATCATTTTCAATAACAGGCAAACGACGCAAATTTTGTTCCTTCATCAAGTCAGCTGCGTGAGCCACACTCGTATCTGGCGATACATAAACCACTTTTTTAGTCATAAAATCTTTAACAGCCATAAATACTCCTCCACTCTTTTTATCTACTTTTATTATAGCATAAGTCGAAATCGTTTTCTATGTTAAAAAAATCCCTGACAAGTGTCAGAGATTTTCTCGTTAACCACCAAGATAGGCCTTTCTCACTTCATCAGAAGCTAAAAGTTCCTGACCTGTTCCTGAAAGAACTACTTTACCAGTTTCTAAAACATAACCACGATTAGCGATTGACAAGGCCTTATTGGCATTTTGCTCAATCAGAAGAACCGTTGTACCTTGACGCTGAATATCTTGGATAATGTCAAAAATTTCTTGAATAAAGATTGGTGCCAATCCCATTGACGGCTCATCTAGTAAGAGCAACTTGGGTTGACTCATCAAAGCACGCCCCATAGCCAACATCTGCTGCTCACCACCAGATAGGGTGGCTGCATCTTGATGTTTACGTTCTTCTAAACGAGGGAAACGTGCAAAAATCTTTTTGAGATTAGCCTGATTTTCTTCTCGATTATTTTTAAGGAAAGCACCCATCTCAAGATTTTCCAAAACGGTCAAACCTGAAAAGACATGGCGACCTTCTGGTACTTGTGACAGACCATCTGCTACGATCTTACGAGCAGGGACTTTTTGAATTTCATTACCCAAAAATGAAATCGTACCACCACTTGGACGAACCAAACCAGAAATGGTTCGTAGAATCGATGTTTTACCCGCACCATTGGCACCGATTAGGGTAACCACTTCTCCTTCGTTAACTTCAAAACTAACATTTTTAACAGCCTCGATAACACCGTAACTGACTGATAAATTTTCTACTTTTAACATAGACATTAGGCGTCACCTCCTAGGTAGGCTTCAATTACTCGTTTGTTATTTTTAATTTCTTCTGGTGTCCCATGAGCAATTAGACGACCGTATTCTAACACATAGATACGTTCTGTTACTTCCATAACCAAACTCATGTCATGCTCGATAAGGATAATGGTAATACCAAATTCTTCCTTAATCTTACGAATTAAGCTAGTCAACTCTGCCGTTTCTTGTGGGTTCATACCCGCTGCTGGCTCGTCCAAGAAAAGAATCTTAGGCTCTGTTGCCAAGGCACGAACAATTTCTAAACGACGTTGCTGACCATAAGGAAGATTTTTAGCCAAGGTATCCGCATCCTTATCCAAATCAAAGATGGCAAGTAAGCTCATGGCTTTTGCTTCTAATTCTTCTTCATTTTGATAGAATTTTGGCAGACGAAGAAAAGAAGCTAATAGATTTGGCTTACGATTGTTCCCCATACCAACCAAAACGTTTTCCAATACCGTCATATCCTTAAACAAACGGATGTTTTGGAAGGTACGCGACAAACCAAGTGAAGCAATAGTATATGGTTTTTTCCCATTAAGGAGAGTGCCGTCTAAGCTCACTGTTCCTTCACTTGGCTCATAAACACCTGTCAAGAGATTAAACAGTGTGGTTTTACCTGCCCCATTAGGACCGATCAAACCAACCAATTCACCTGCATTTAATTCTAGAGTGACATCACCAACGGCAGTTAAACCACCAAAGTTTTTAGTCAGATTTTTTACTTCAAGAAGTGCCATTAGTTTTTGCCCTCCTTACCTTTTGCGAAAAATTTAGATAACATGAGTTCTTTGGTACCAAGAAGACCACCTGGACGGAAGACCATTACTAAGATAAGAGCAAGTGAGTAAATAATCATTCGCAATTCTGATACATTTTGCAAGAACATATTTAAAACACCTAATACAATAGCAGCAACCACTGTCCCAGTTACTGAACCTAGACCGCCCAGTACGGCAATAATTAAATAATCAATCGAGCGTAGAATGGTGAAATCTTTTGGCACTGCCGTTCCAAGATAACCAATATAAAGTGAACCTGCCAAACTTGCCATCATGGCTGCAATCACAAAGGTTAGTACTTTAGCTTTTGTCGTGTTAACACCCATTGACTCAGCCGCAATTTCATCCTCACGAACTGCAATCACTTCACGTCCCATTGGGCTACGAAGGTAGTTCAAAACCAAGATGACGATACCCACCACAAAGATGAATACAGTTGGCCAAGTCGTGTATTGTAAGATACCAGTCAGACCTGCTGCACCATTAGTTAGCTCTCCTCCATTGATGATAATCATACGGATAATTTCAGATACACCAAGGGTTGCAATAGCAAGATAGTCCCCTTTCAAACGTAACGTTGGTAAACCAACAACTAGGGCAACTACTGCTGCAATCAAGGCACCTACAAGCATAGATACATAAAATCCCGCATAGGTCGGCATTGATTTTGTTAAAATAGCTGTCGCATAGGCACCAATAGCCATGAAACCGGCTTGACCTAGTGGAAATTGACCTGAGAAACCAAGAATAAGATTCGTCCCCAAGGCCATGATAACGCTAATACCAATTCCCATCAAAATTTGCACATAATAAACGCCTAATAAACCGCTAGAAATCAAAACAGATAAGAGAACAAAGACGGCAGCAATCAAAGCAAGCCAAACAAGATTTACTTTCAAATTTTTCATGCTATACCTTCTCCTTCACATTTTTACCAAGAATACCTGCTGGTCTAATCAGCAAAATGACAATCAAAATAATATACACCACTGCATCACGGAAACTTGACAAACCAATTGAGATTGAGAATGTTTCCAAAAGACCAATGATAAAGCCACCAAGTGCTGCACCTGGAATAATCCCGATACCACCCAAAACGGCAGCAACGAAGGCTTTAATACCAGGTGTCATCCCCATCAAAGGATCAATCGAGTTGTAATAAAGACCAATCAAAACACCTGCTGCACCAGCAAGAGCCGAACCAAGAGCAAAGGTAAAGCTGATGGTTGAGTTAACGTTGATTCCCATGAGTTGTGCCGCATCACTATCAACAGACACTGCACGCATGGCTTTACCCATTTTTGTTTTCTTAACGATAAATTGCAAAGCAATCATCAAACTAACCGAAACAAATAAAATCGTCAACTGAACATTAGTAATACTAATCGGACCTAAGTTATATTTTACGGTTTTTAAGGCTTGTGGAAAGGCACGCGTATTGGCACCAACCAAGTAAACCATACCGTATTCTAAAAGGAAAGACACACCAATTGCTGTAATCAACGCAGCAATTCGAGTTGAATTTCTTAATGGACGATAGGCTAAAAATTCAATCAGTACACCTAATGCCGCCGTTAAAACCATTGTTAGCAAGAGAGCAACAAAGAAATTCATCTGGAAGGTAGAGATTAAATAGTAACCAATAAAGGCACCCATCATGTAAAGATCACCGTGGGCAAAGTTAATCAACTTGATAATACCATATACCATGGTGTAACCAAGGGCAATCAGAGCATAGACACTCCCTAAAATTAACCCATTGACAAGTTGCTGAAGCATAGAGTCACCAAACTTTCTATCAATATAATGAATAAGTGGAAGAATTTATTCTTCCACTTATGATATTTTAATTCAGACTATGTAAATAGTCAAGTCCCTTATTTGACTTCAACTGAAGTTGCTGAAGCTTCCTTACCATCTTTCAAGCTAACAACAAGTGCTGTTTTCGCTGGGTTATGGTTAGCATCAACTGTGAATTTACCAGTTACACCCTCAAAATCTTTCAAACTAGCCAGGTTAGTTGCCACATCTTTAGATGTTTTAGCTCCTTTAGCTGCTTCTGCCACCATGTAAACTGAGTCGTAAGAAAGAGCGGCAAACATGTTTGGTTCTGTACCATATTTTTCTTTGTAAGCTTTAACAAAGGCTGATGATTTTTCAGTCAAGCTAGTTGATGTAGAGTAACCTGATACATAGTAAACGTTGTTTGTATTTGCTGCACCTGCTGTTTCAACAAATTGTGGGTCATTGAATCCGTCAGGACCAAGGATTGCTTTGTCGATTCCCATTTCACGAGCTTGTTTTGTGATCAAACCAGTTTCAGTATAGTAACCTGGCATAACGATAGCATCAAATTCTTTATCTTTAACTTTTGTCAAAGCAGCTTGGAAGTCTTTATCACCTGAAGCAAATGTTTCTTCAACAACAACTTCCCCTTTGTAAGATTTCTTGAATTGATCAGCTACAGCTTTCGCGTAGTCACTTGAGTTGTCATAGAAAAGAACAACTTTTTTAGCACTTAGGTTATCTGTTGCATATTGTGCAAGGATTGCTCCTTGGAAGCTATCAACGAAGGTCGCACGGAAAACATAATCTTGTACTTTACCAGACGCATCCAAAGTCAAGCTATCTAATGTACCTGAAGGTGTTACCAACGGTACTGCAGCTTGTTGAGCAGCACTAACTGTTGCTGCTGTATTGGCTGATGTTGCTGGACCAACCATTGCAACAACTTTATCTTGAGTAGTTAAACTAGTTGCAACATTGGCTGCTTCAGTGGTTTCTGATTTATTGTCTTTAGAAATAATTTCAAGTTTTTTACCATCAACACCACCAGCCGCATTGATTTCCTCAGCCGCTAAATCAGCACCGTTTTTCTCAGCACTACCATAAGCTGCTACTGCTCCAGATAACTCAAAGTTGTAACCAACTTTTACCGTTTCACCAACTTCATTACCTGCTGAATTAGACGAACTACCTGGTGCTGCACCACAAGCTGCTAGGACAGCTGTACTAACAAAAGCAAGTGTCGCTAATGCAAATTTTTTCTTCATAATCTTTTCTCCTTAAGAATTTCTTAATTGATATGTTTTATATCATACTGAATTGTCAGATAATTGTCAAGACTTTTTTTATTAAATTTTTTTATTTTATTATAAAAACGTTTTCACTCCTGTAAATTGCCAACAAATTCTTGGTTAATGTCCGTAAAATACGATGGCAACACAGTTTTCACATAGTTTAACTGACTAATTTCTGCTAAGATTTGTTCAGCCCCTTCTGCATTAACATAGAGTAACAGGTAACGCATTTTTTTTGAATGATAAATTTTATCGCCATACTGACTTAATTTTTTCGCATCTCGATTGTAATAGAGGTAAACCAGTAAACCTAGTCGTTTTTGCCTTTCAAACATCACTTCTCCTCATCAAAATAAGAGATAAAAAGCTAACCAATTTATCTAAGGAATTGCTTTTTATCTCTTGTTACTCACTTTATTGCAAATTGTTATTGGCCATGATTTCATCAATAAAGCCATATTCTAGTGTTTCTTTTGCACTCATCCAACGATCGCGTTCCGCATCTTGATGAATCTTCTCAACAGGTTGACCTGAATTTTCTGCTAAAATTCGTTCAAGATTTTCTCTGGTTTTCAAGAGGTGTTCAGCTGCAATAGCCATATCTGTTTGTTGAGTACCGCCACCAGTGCCACCCATTGGCTGATGGATCATGTATTCTGCATTTGGTAACATGAAACGTTTACCTTTAGTACCACTTGAGGCAATAATCGTTCCCATTGAAGCAGCCATTCCCATCACAATAGTCTGAACATCTGACTTAATAAAGTTCATGGTATCAACAATAGCAAGACCTGCTGACACTGATCCACCTGGAGTATTGACATAAAGATAAATGTCTTTGGTATTATCTTGGGCATCAAGAAACAGGAGTTGGGCAATGACAGAATTTGCCATGTTATCCTCAACAGGACCTGTCAACATAATAATACGATCTTTTAATAAGCGTGAGTAAATATCATACGAACGCTCGCCACGACTAGTTTGTTCAATTACTACTGGAATCATAATTCTCTCCATTTCTAATTTTGCTTGGTCAATTATGACCGTTACAACATTCAATAAGTCTATTATAAAGCATTGGTCAAAAAAGGTCAATTTTTTTATTTAACTACTTTCATAAAGTAAGGACCGAAACAACTGTTTCAGTCCTACTCGACCTACTTGGTACCAAATAAACGGTCACCTGCATCACCAAGACCAGGGACAATGTAACCATTCTCGTTTAATTTTTCATCCAAGGCTGCTGTGTAAATGTCAATATCTGGATGGGCTGCCTGTAATTTCTTTACACCTTCTGGTGCCGCCACCAAACAAACAAATTTGATATTGGTTGCTCCACGTTTTTTAAGGGAATCTACAGCCAAAATAGCCGAGCCTCCTGTCGCCAACATCGGATCAACTAGAAAAATTTGACGTTGATCAATATCTTCTGGTAACTTAACCAAGTATTCCACTGGCTCAAAGGTTTCTTCATCACGGTACATGCCAATATGACCGACCTTGGCTGCTGGAACTAGACTCAACAAACCATCAACCATACCAACACCAGCTCGTAGGATTGGCACAATCGCTAACTTTTTCCCTGTCAATTGTTTTTGGACAGTCTTAGTAATCGGTGTTTCAATCTCCACATCTTCTAGGGGAAGGTCACGAGAAACCTCATAACCCATTAACATGGCAATTTCATTAACCAATTCACGAAAGTCCTTGGTCGAGGTTGTTGTGCGACGCAAAATTGACAATTTATGTTGAATCAACGGATGTGAAATTACTTGAAAGTTACCCATAACAATCACCTCTATTATTTTTTTCTATTATAGCAGATTATTAACTGAAAATCTGCTATAAGGTTATGAAAATGAGAATTTTATGCGACTTCCTCTAGATTAGTCAATAATGATTCCAATATTTCTGAAAAGAGCTTTCTCCTCTTGGCTGACTTTTATTTTGTGCTATAATAAAAATCAGAAAGAAGACTAGAAACGATGTCAATGATTGAAGCTAAGGGTATCCATGTCACTTATCATAAACAAGAGATTCTCTCAAATTTAAGTACTAAATTAAACGATGGACAAATCACAACCATTATTGGTCCCAACGGCTGTGGAAAATCTACCTTGCTCAAGGCTTTATTGCGTCTAACACCTATTGAAAAAGGGCAAATTCTTCTGGATGGACAGGCTATTCATTCATTACCAACCAAGGACGTGGCTAAAAAAATTGCCCTTTTACCACAAACGCCACAAGTGCCAAAAGGGCTGTCAACCTATGAGTTGATTTCTTATGGTCGCTTTCCACATCAAAAGTATCTGGGTGGCCTTAGCAATGAAGACCGTGATAAAATTCATTGGGCTATGGAAATCACAAGGGTTACTCCTTTTGCCCAGACGGATGTTGACCAGTTATCAGGTGGGCAACGCCAACGTGTTTGGATTGCCATGGCTTTAGCCCAAGATACGCCAACGATTTTCTTAGATGAACCAACTACCTACTTGGATATGAATCATCAATTGGAAATTTTAGAGCTCTTACAAGACCTCAATCAGCAGCAAGGAAAAACCATTATTATGGTCTTACATGACTTAAATCTAGCTGCTCGTTTTTCTGACTATTTAATTACTATGAAAGAGGGCAAAATCCATCATCATGGAGTTGTTAACCAGGTCTTGACTAAGTCTGTCTTACGAGAGATTTTCCAAATCGATGCTCAAATCACAACCGATAAGCTTTCACAAAAACCGATTCTAATCAGTTATCAATTACACAAAGGAGTCTAAACATGAAAAAAATGACTAGCTTAGTTTTAACCCTTCTCATGATTATGGTTTTAGCAGCTTGTGGCAAGGCTACATCAAACAATCAATCTCTTTCTGATTCTGAGAATTTGCCTAAAATCGACGGCTTTACCTACTACGGTCAAGTTCCCCAGTCACCAAAACGAGTAGCTAGCTTATCTGCCAGCTATACTGGCTATCTCATGCAGTTAGGGCTTAATATCGTCGCTGCAACGACTTATGATTTGGATAATCCTGTGCTTAAAAAAGAACTAAGTCAAGCCAAAGAAGTCATGCCTACCGACCTTGAAGCTCTTGCTGCAACTAAACCTGATGTAATCATTGCAGGCACAACTGAAGCCAATCTTGAACAATTAGCCACAATTGCACCTGTTATCGCTGTTGACTATGGCAAACATGATTATTTACAAGTGCTTTCTGATTTTGGACAAGTGTTTAACAAAGAAAAAGAAGCACAAGCCTGGCTTGATTCTTGGAAAACAAAGGTTATTCAAACCAAAGACAAGCTGACTAAAGCCATTGGTCAAGATAAAACGTTTACCCTCATTGGTTTAAGTGAAAAAGAAATCTATCTGTTTGGTAATAATTGGGGACGTGGCGGAGAAATTCTTTACCAAGCCCTTGGATTTAAGGCTCCTGAAAAAATCATTCAAGAAGTTTTCCCAAAGGGCTATCTCTCAATCTCTAAAGAAGTCTTAAGTGCTTATATGGGAGATTATGCTATTGTTGCAGCAGATTCAACCACTACTAATTCTGCTCTTTATGAAAGTGATCTCTGGCAAGCCATTCCTGCTGTTCAAAACGGTAATATCATAAAAGTTCCTGCCAATGCCTTTTACTTCAATGATCCTAAGGCTCTTGATTATCAGTTAGAGGTTTTAGAAAAAGCCATTCTAGCCACAAACAACTAGAAAGACATTATGACAACAAGTAAATTTTATTTTCAAACAAGGCCAAATCATTTTTGGCTTGTTTTTTTCATCAGTTTGATTAGTTTAGGACTGGGTAGCTATGCCAGCCTACGTTTTGGGGCTATTCGTTATAGTCATCAAGAAGTCATAACGATTTTAGCTCAACCTTTTTTAGAAAGCCAAGCTCAGAATATCATTATTGATAGTCGTTTTCCTCGTCTAATCGCCGCTTGTTTGGTGGGAGCAGGACTTGCGACCTCAGGTTTAATAACACAAGCAGTTACTCGAAATCCTATTTCTGATCCAGGTTTACTGGGAATCAATGCTGGGGCAGGGCTTGCCTTGGTCTTAGCTTATCTGCTAATTAAAAAACCACATTACAGCTTCATTTTACTTTTTTGTTTAATCGGTGCTAGTCTGGCTGCCCTTTTCGTTTTTGGATTAGCCTATCAAAAAAAAGCAAGCAACCATCAAATCCGTCTCATTTTAGCAGGAGCTATGATGACTACACTTTTTTCAGCCATAGGGCAAGTCATTACTATCACCAATCGCTTATCTACTACCATCATTGGTTGGCAATCTGGCGGTCTAGTTGCTGTTAACTGGTCTATGATTACCTTCATAGCTCCTTTTATCCTTTTTGGTTTAGGTTCTGCTTTATTTTTTAGTCACCAACTCAATCTTCTTAACCTCGAAAAATCACTTTCTCAAGCCTTGGGGCAAAATATCAGACGCACCCAATTGCTTCTTTTAGCAATCGTTTTGCTTCTTTCAGCTAGCAGTGTCGCCTTAGTTGGTAACCTAGCCTTTATTGGTCTGCTCATTCCCCACTTAGCCAAACTGGTCATCAGACAACACTATCAGCAACTTCTTCCTTTAACTATGCTTTGGGGAGCAAGTTTTATGGTTTGGATTGATCTTCTCTGTCGCATGATCAATTCACCATACGAAACCTCACTAAATGCTGTTGTCAGTCTTATTAGCCTACCTTCTTTTCTAATTCTTATTAGAAAGGAACAAAATCTATGAAAACATCCCCTAATAAAGTCATCATTTTCCTGTTTTTTGTTGTACTATTTACCAGTATTTTGGCTCTGTCACTAGGAGAGAGTCAACTTAATTTTACTCAGCTCTTTAACCAATCCAATCAAACACAAAGTCAGCTCATTCTGTTTAACATACGTCTTCCTCGAATTTTGGCCAGCCTTATGGGAGGCGGCTCTCTGGCTCTCGCAGGTTTGTTATTGCAAACCCTTACTCAAAATCCACTAGCAGACTCAGGTATCTTGGGTATCAATGCTGGGGCAGGTTTGGTTATTGCAAGTTTACTAGCTTTTGGAAAATTAGAGTTTGCAATTAGCCAGTCCTTGCTTCCTAGTCTTACCATTCTTGGTAGCTATGCTACAATTCTTCTAGTCTATCTACTTTCTTATAAACCCAATCACAACATCAATCCCAATCGACTGATTATTGCTGGAGTCGGTATTTCCACCATGATGTCTAGTCTTATCGTAACCTTAGTTAGCTATGTAGATCGCTACAAGATTGATTACATCAATAACTGGCTAAGTGGACAAATAACGGGTGATAATTGGCAGAGTCTTTTAATTTGTAGTTTTCCCTTAGTCATATTATGGGGGCTAACTTACAGTCAATATCAAGCTTTAAATATCATGAACCTTAACGAATATACTGCAACTGCCTTAGGGCTTAACTTAAAAAAACAACGCTTGTTTATTCTTTTTCTAGCCACCTCCCTAGCTGCCATCAGTGTTATCTTGGTTGGCAATATCAGCTTTGTTGGTTTAATTGCTGGTCATAGTGTCAAGCGACAGCTTGGGAACAATCATCTTCTAACCATTCCTACTAGCCTGATGGTCGGCATGCTCATCCTCCTAATCGCAGACACTTTGGGACGTATCTTCCTTGTTGGCATGGGCATTCCAACTGGACTGCTTGTTGCTATCGTTGGTGCACCTTACTTTCTTTATCTGATGTTGAAAATGGACTAATAAATTCAAAAAGTTGAGCCAAATATGGCTCAACTTTTTTACGCATTAAAACTCTCTGTTAATTGTGGGACTACTTGTTTCTTACGTGATACAGCACCTGGTAAAAAGGCATGATTGTTCTCCAATTTGAAGTCAAATGCCGCTTCAACCTTATCCATGTGTTGACCTAATGCCAAAATCTCTGAATTTGAATTAACAATATCTGTAATCATCAATACAAAATCTGAATAGCCATTAGCCTGATTAGCTGCTAACATGGCTGCCTCGATCTCTTCTTGACGTTCTAAAACTTCTGCAATATCAACGGTATTGACTTGAGCCACACGAACTGGATTGCCATTTAATTCAAATGTTTTAGCATCAATATCAATCAATTCTGCCGCTGACTTACTAGCGAGATTTGTTCCTGCTTTCAATAGGGCTAAACCATAAGTTTCCAAATCAACCTCTGCCAATTCAGCCAATTCTTTAGCCACTTGATGATCACTTTCTGCCGTTGTTGGTGATTTCAATAAAAGCGTATCAGAAATCAAACCTGACAACAATAGACCTGCCACTTCTTTTGGCAATACTAGACCAGCCTCTTTAGCAGCACGATAAACAATTGATGACGCTGAACCTACTGGCTCTAAACGCATATAAAGTGGGTTGGCTGTTTCAAAATTCGCCACACGGTGATGGTCAACCACTGCCAAAATCTCAAGTTCTGCAATATCGCTAATTGATTGTTGAAATTCATTGTGGTCTGTCAAAATCACTTGACTCGCACCTGCTTCCTTGGCTGACGTTACCACAGTCGGTGCTTCAACACCAAAATAATCCAAGGCAAAGGCAGTTTCTTCGTTCGGAGTGCCTAAGGCTACTGCTTTAGCATCACGCCCCCAAGCGTTTTTCTCCAAATAAGCCCAACCATAAGATGATGCAATGGCATCCGTATCAGGATTTTGATGACCAAATACTAAAATCGACATGTCTTTTCTACCTCATATATTTCTAAGTTTGGCTTTATTATACCAAAAATCAAGCCAAGTCGCAAAACACTAGGAATGAATACGTTTCATATAGTTGGTATAGGTTTCTGTTTGCATCAAATCCTTAGCATTTTTGACACGGTCTGCTGTCGGTGGCTTAACACCAGCCAAGGCATAGGGAATCCCCAACTCTCGCCACTTAAATTCGCCCATGGTGTGATAAGGCAAAATCTCAAACTTATCCACATTTTTAAGGGTTTTGACGAACTGACCTAGCTCCACCAAATCTTGGTCAATATCTGTCAAACCAGGCACTAAGACATGGCGAACCCAAACAGGAACTCCTTTATCTGATAGGTATTTAGCGCAGGCAATGATATTTTTATTGCTTTGGCTGGTCACAAATTTATGGCGTTCATCATTGATTTCTTTAATATCCAACAACACCAAATCCGTCACTGCTAGCAGTTTATCAAAAATTTCATGGTAGGCTGGCGTATCACGAAACGGCAAGGCACAGGTATCCAAGGTACAATGAATACCTAATTTTTTAGCTTCCGTAAACAAGGCTGTGACAAACTCAATCTGAAGAAGAGCCTCACCACCAGAAACCGTAATACCACCTTCTTTACCCCAAAAATGACGATAAGACAAGGCTTCTTTCAAGACATCTTCAACCGTCCGTTCTTGAGAGTTATTGGTTTCCATTTCCCAAGTGTCTGGGTTATGACAATATTGACAACGCATCTTACAGCCCTGCATAAAAATAATGAAGCGAACGCCTGGACCATCCACTGTTCCAAAACTTTCTGTCGAATGCACCATACCCGTTACTTTTTTATAATCAATATCAGTCATCAAACCACCTCTTTTGAAAACGCTTTATATGTTTATTATACTCCTTTTTTAGACAAAAAACTAGCTAAAATAAAAGAAAGACATCACTTCGTCTTTCTCTTATCTTAAAGCAAATCTTTCTTTTTCAAAAAACGGTTAAGATAAGCTACAAAGGCAAGCATTAGAAAACCTGAAACGAAAAACACGGTCAAAATAGGAAAACACTCAAATAACAAGCCAAAAATCAAGGTCCCTACAGGAACTGACACCTGAACCAAAACATCAAGAATAGCAAAAATTCGACCTTGCTTACTTGGTGCAATCTGCTTTTGAAATAAGGTCAAAATAGAAATTCTACCTGCTGTCAAAGCCAAACCTATCATCAGATTGATAATGACTAGGAAAATCAATAAAAAGAACAGGTTATGTTTGAAAATCGTAACGCCAAAAACAATGGCAAAAAGACAAAATCCACTAACCAACCAACTCTTAATAATTAGACTAATCTTATCAGGATTGATTGAGCGATAGGCAAAGACGCTGCTGGCTAGTAGCATACCTACCGAAACACTTGCTTCTAAAATGCCCACTGCTAGACTATTTTCTGAAAAATAAGTGGTCACAATGATTGGAAAACCAATCACCAAAGCTGATAGAAGAAAATTCATGACCAACATGCCAAACAATAAAATCAGCAAGACTTTTTGGTCAAATAAATAAGACAAGGCAGCTTTCAATGTCTGCTCTTCCTTAGCATTTCCATCAACCATGTCATCGTCAAGCTGCTGAAATGGGCGATTGCTAAACGAAAGAAAACAAAGTGAGATTAAACCCAGACCTTCTAACAAAAGCTCCAAGCCAATCGCCATATCTAAGGAAATTAAGGGATAAATCGCCCCTGCTACAACTGGACCAAGCAAGGATGAGGCAGAGTCAACGCTCTGAATCAAGCCATTAAACTGTCCAAGTTCTTCTTCTGACTCAACCAAATGAACAGCCGATGCCAATATCGTGGTTGATACTAGACTATCCATTAGATTCAGCAAGACCACAATCAAGATGACTATGAAAAAGTTTGGTGTCACTTGATTCATACTGAAAAAGAAACACATTGCCAAAATCAGCATACTAGTGAGTTGAGCCATAAGCAATAGTGGTTTTTTAGGATAACGATCCACCATAAGACCAATGACAGGTGTTCCCAATAAACTAACAACTGAACCAATCAAGACAATCTGACTAAAGGCAAGAGGGCTTTTGGTCTGCATGAGTATGGTCAAGGACAAGAAAAATGTCAACACCGCACTACCAAATTGCGTGAACAGAACGGTTAAAAATAACGGAAGTCTTACTCTAAGTGTCATTTGCTTACCTCCATTTGCTAACAAAGAAATCTTATTGCTAGAAGATATGTAATTGTTCGTCTATCGTTAGTATATCTCAACAGACAAGACCTGTAAACCAAGAGCTAGATAGGCATCAAAATAGGAACTGATGATTTAACCATCAATTCCTATGATTTATGATGTTAGCTGACTTGTTCATCAGTTTCTAATGGACTGACTACCACTTTCAACTTGACGACACGACCATCTTTGACCTTATCATTGATAAAATCAAAGCGTTTATTTTGGCTATCAACTTGGTAACTTTCTTTAACGTCTTGATTAGGAATAGTGCCAATACCTGCTAGGTAAAAACCTGCAATGGTATCCACATCATCACTAACTAATTCACTTTCAAAATATTCGTTGAATTCGTTGAGTGTCATATTACCAAGGACAATATAGGTTTGATCGGCGATTTCTCGAACAGACTCTGCTGCCTTGTCTGTTTCATCATCGATTTCACCGACAATCTCTTCTAGCAAGTCTTCCAAGGTCACCAGACCTGATACGCCACCATATTCATCTAATAAAATCGCCATTTGTCGCTGATTGTTACGTAGAGTGGTCAAAAGATTATCCACAAAAATCGTTTCCGGCACAAAAAGTGGCTCTTGCAGTAATTGGCGAAGATTAATTTTATCAAAACCTTGAGCAAAGGCTGCACTCAAAATATTTTTCGTATGAATCAAGCCGATAATCTTGTCTTTATCCCCATCATAAACAGGAATACGAGAATAGTTTTCTTTTAAGATTTCCTTAATCAACTCTGTGGTATCGTCATTGATGTCAACCATAAAGGCATCTGTCCTTGGCACCATCACTTCACGCGCCATGGTTTCATCTAAAGAAAAGACCCCTTGCAACATGCCAATCTCTTCAGCGTCCAATGTCGCCTCACTATTGGTCAACAGGTACTCGATCTCATCTCTAGTCATCTGCTCATTGGCATCATCAAAGGTCATGGGCGTTAGACGACTCAAAAGATTGGTTGATGCTGATAAGAACCAAACAAAGGGACTGACCAATTTACCCAAAAAGAGAATAATTGGGGCTGAATAAATCGCCAAATTTTCCTTGAGGTTCATGGCAATTCGCTTAGGATATAGCTCACCAATTACAATCGAGATATAAGTCAAGAAAACCAAAGAAATAATATCTCCTGCCGTTTTCGCAGTTGTTGATTGGCCAAACCAAGACGCAATCACCGTTCCCAAGGAATCTGCAAAACTTGCCCCTGATAAGAGGGTAATGAGGGTAATGCCGACTTGGATAGTTGACAGAAAATTATTGGGATTATCCAAAATTTTCAACAAACGGGCATAACGTTTATCTCCTTCGGCTGCCTTTTGCTCCACACGAGAACGATTGAGCGAGACCATAGCCATTTCACTAGCTGAGAAAAAGGCATTGAATAAGGTGAGTAGTAATAATAATAAAAATTGCAATAACAAGGACTGACTGCTAGGGTCTTCCATTTTTCATCTCCTAATTTCTAAATAATCCAGTCTATTATATCATATTTTCCATAAATATCACGTTTTGAACGATTATCTCCTACTTAGCCTTCCCTAATTTCTCAATCATAATCAAAAAAGGTGGCTGATTGATTTGATTAAGAGCCTGATAGGACATGACTGCAAAATCTTTTTGAGGCAGACGGCTGACAAAATCAAGCAGGGAGTCTTTTTCTCTTTGCCCACCCTCATGACCATAATAGACCATGATTGAGATACGACCACCAAAAGATAAACATTCTAAAATTTGTTCAAGAGCCAGCAAGGTGGTTTTGGGTTGAGTTGTTAAAGACTTGTCTGCTCTAGGCAAATAGCCTAGATTGAAAATCGCACCATCAATTTTTTCCTTAACATAGTCTGCCACTTGCTCATGTCCTGCATGAATCAAGTTAGCCACCAGATTTTCTCTTGCCAATCGTTCTTGCGTCCAAACCAACGCTTGCTTTTGAACATCAAAAGCATAAACCTTCCCCGCTTTTTTGGCCAAAAAAACTGTATCAAAACCTTGACCCATGGTTGCATCTACCACTACACTATCGGGTGTTAATACCTCAGCTAAAAAATCGTGAGCCATGGCCAATGGTTTTTTCATCTTAAATCTCCTTCTTTTAATGAAATAAGGCTAGGGTTGACCTAACCTTATTTTATTTTTGTTTGGCTTGAAAACGCCATTTAAAACGCCAGCGATCATAGTAGGGAAATAACATATTCAAAATCGCATAGCCAACTAATAAACCTGCTAAAATGTCTATTGGATAATGAACACCCAAGTAAACTCGAGATAGAGCTACCAAAACAATCAAGCTAGTCAAAACCAAACTAACAATCAGTCGTAAACCACTTCTTTGGTTCAAACGTTGGTAGCAAACAATCAAAATCACTCCCAATATAGCCATTATGCCCAAAGCATGTCCGCTTGGAAAAGAATAGCCGGATGCTGATACTAGATGTGGGATACTTGGACGTGGACGTTGATAAACTGATTTGAAAACAACAATTGCCAAGCCAGCTAAACTTGCACTAGTTAACAAATAATAGGCTTCTGCTCGCCATTTTTTCAACCAAAAAACAAGGGCAGGAAAAATAGTCAAAGCTAATTGAACAGGTGGATTACCTAAAACAGTTATGTTTTGGAAAAAGTCTGTCCAAAAACTTGGTAGATCGCTTCTAAACTTTGCTTGTACAGTTTGATCAAAAGATAGAACGGTTTCTGGATAAAATTTAATCACATAGCCCATACAGACAAAAATGACCAAGGCAAATGTGCCACGAAGTAGGTAAGTTTCTTTATTTTTCATAACGATAAGTGGATAAAATAGGTTTCAATAAACGATAAATGAGGGCAAAGGATAGAGAAAAAATCAATCCTTGAACAAGATTAAATGGTAAAACCATGCCAAAAAGATAAAGTGAGGTACCGATAAACTGACTAATATCAAAATTCGCCAATTTCGCATAAAGTGGGATACCATATACCCAGTTCAAAAGCAACATGCTAAGGGTTAAGACAACTGTTCCAACTAGACTCGCCATCACATAGCGAGAGACCGTTTCCTTTGTTTTCCAAATCAATGCAAAGCAAGCCACAAAAATGGCCAAGGCTAACACATTCATCGGCAGGCCAATCCAATCATTGACCCCGCGATTATTTAGGACAAACTTGAGAATAGTTCGCAGACCTAAAATAAGGTAGGCTGTTTTAAGATCAAACAAATACAACCCCAACAAAATAGGTAAAATACTCAACTCCACTTTTAAAAAATCAGCTCCTGGAATAATTGGAAAGCCAAAAAGCATTAAGCTAAAAGATAGGGCTGATAAAATGGCAATTAAAACCATCTGTCTTGTTTGTAACATAAAAAATTCCTCCAATTTTGACAAATTGGAAGAAGTAGCAAAGAGTACACTAAAAGACCCTTTGTCTTCTCCCATCCAGACTTTACTGTCGGTTGTGGAATCACACCACATCAGCTTACGCTCACGGACTTCTACATGCCACTGCACCTAGTCACCGCCGGTCGGGAATTTCACCCTGCCCTGAAGACCTTTTTAGTATATCATAAACTTATGGTTGGAACAATCATTTGAGCTTATCCTGCTCATAGGTATGTTCCAACTCGAGTTGGGGAAAACCTTGTTGACGCAAGGCTTCATAGACAATCATACACACCGTATTAGACACATTTAGGCTACGGACGTGTTGATCATTCATAGGAATGCGTAAGGCTTGGTCAGCATGCTGACGCATAAAATCCTCTGGCAGCCCTGTATCTTCTCGACCAAACATAAAATAATGCGATTGATTATCATGATAATCAACCTCACTATAAACTTTCTCAGCAAATTTCGTGATCAGATGAAGTCGCCCTTGGCATTGCTCTAAAAAGTCGTCCAAGCTATCATAAAAATAAATCTCTAACTTATCCCAATAATCCAATCCTGCTCGCTTCATTTTCTTATCATCAATCGGAAAACCCATGGGTTTGATGATATGAAGTGGACTATTGGTTGCTGCACAAGTTCTAGCAATATTACCTGTATTGGCTGGGATTTGAGGCTGATACAACACAATATGATTTTGTCTTTCAACCGTTACTTGTCTATCCTGGCTCAATTCTGCTAAATTCATCTTGATTAGTCCCCATTCTTTTGATTAAAAAAATAACCATGCCACCCGGATTAAATCAGCAGGCAACATGGTTGATAGCTCATTGACTTAAATCATAACAGGATTGAGTTAAACCAATGAGTGACTATCCTTATTATAGCATGCTTAAACGGTCTGTCAATAGCTTTTTTGATAAATTTCTTAGACAAATAACGCATTTCGGTCAGAAAAATGTGCATTTTTGCTAAAAAAGGAGTATGATATAGGGTATATAAAAGGAGAAACAATCATGAAAATCATTGTTATTGGTGGAGGTAAGGTCGGTTCTGCCCTTTGCCAATCTTTAGTTGAAGAAAATCACGATGTGATTCTCATTGAAGAAAAAAAAGACGTCTTGAAACGTCTGACTAAACTTTATGATATTATGGGCATTGTGGGGAATGGTGCCAATTTTAAGATTTTAGAAGAAGCTGGAGTCAATCACTGTGACATCTTTATCGCCTTGACTGAAAAAGACGAGGTCAACATGATTGCTGCTGTTTTGGCTAAGAAAATGGGTGCCAAGGAAACGATTGTTCGGATGCGTAATCCAGAGTATTCTAACTCTTACTTTAAGGATCGAAATTTTCTTGGTTTTTCAGCAGTTGTCAATCCTGAACTTCTGACAGCCCAATACATCGCTAACAGTGTCGAATTTCCAAACGCCCAATCAGTAGAACATTTTGCCAATGGACGTGTTATGTTAATGGAATTTCACATCACCAAAAAGAGTCAGCTTTGTCATCTGACACTCAACCAATTTCGAAAACGATTTAACGGCTTAGTGGTCTGTGCCATCCAGCGTGATGATCAAGTTTTAATTCCCAATGGTGACGCAAAAATTCAGACTGACGACCACATCTTTGTTACGGGCAATCGTACTGAGATGATTCATTTTCACAACTATGTTAAAAAGAAAGAGGTCAAAAACATGATGCTAATTGGGGCAGGAAAAATTACCTATTATCTGCTCCATATTCTAAAAAACACCAATATCAAGGTGCGAGTCCTAGAAATCAATCCAGAGCGTGCAGCTTGGCTTAGTCAAGAATTTCCCCATCTGCATGTCATACAAGGCGATGGAACCGCCAAGGAAATTCTGCTAGAAGAAAATATCCAACACTATGATGCTGTGGCTACTCTGACAGGCTATGATGAAGAAAACATTATCGCTTCCATGTTCTTAGAAACCTTAGGTGTGGACAAAAACATCACCAAGGTCAATCGTACTGCCCTACTAGAAATTATTGATACCCAACCTTTTTCAAGTATCGTCGTTCCAAAACGCATTGCTGTCGATAGTATCATGCACTTTATTCGTGGACGTGTGAATGCCGAAGGCTCAAAACTAGACGCTATGCACCATGTCGCCAATGAACAGATTGAAACCCTACAATTTGAAATCAAGGAAGGCAATCCCTTGGCTGGACATCAACTAGCCGACATCCCGTTGCAAGAACATGTTTTGATTGCTGCCATTATTCGTAAAAATAAAACCCTCTTTCCAACTGGTCAAGACCATCTAGAAATCGGTGACAAGGTTGTTGTCATTACCTTATTAAAAAACATTTCTAGTATCAAAGATTTATTAATGAGGTAAGCAAATGAATAAACGTATGATTAGTTATCTCCTTGCTAAATTGCTGTTAATTGAAGTTGCCTTGCTTGGTGTGCCTTTAATTACTTCTCTTATTTACCGAGAAAATCTAAAAATCACATTGTCTATTTTATTAACCATGACACTATTAACACTTTTAGGTCTCATTGGAACACACTTAAAACCACAAAATCAAAAACTCTATACCAAGGAAGGACTGATTATTGTTTCTCTTTGTTGGCTCCTTTGGTCTTTCTTTGGTGCCCTTCCTTTTGTTTTCTCTGGTCAAATCCCCAACTTAATTGACGCATTTTTTGAAATAACTGCTGGCTTCACCACAACTGGAGCAACCATCTTGCCATCAACGAATGTCTTATCCCATTCTCTCTTATTATGGCGAAGTTTTACCCAGCTCATTGGAGGAATGGGGATGTTGGTCTTTGCCCTAGCTATCTTAGATAATTATCAAAATAACAATTTAGAAGTGATGCAAGCAGAAATGGCTGGGCCTATTTTTGGTAAAATTGTGGCAAAACTAAAAAACACTGCTCAAATTCTCTACCTCATTTACTTCATTCTTTTTATTATCCTTACCATCATTTTATGGATTGCTGGACTTTCGTTCTATGATAGTTTGATAACCGCTATGGCAACAGCTGGAACCGGAGGCTTTGCTGGTTATGAAAACAACATCGCCTACCATAACAATCCAGTAGTCACTAACATTATTTCAGTTAGTATGATTTTGTTTGGTATCAACTTTAATCTCTACTATTTGCTACTTCTAGGTAAGATTCGTACCTTTTTCAAAAATGAAGAACTAAAACTTTATTTTTTTATTATTATTAGCAGTAGTCTAGCCATTTGGCTCAATGTAAAACATCTCTATCCGACACTCCCAGAATCAATAGAAAAAGTTTTCTTTCAAGTAGCCGCAACCATAAGCTCAACAGGTTTCAGTCACCCTGACATCAGCCCTTGGCCACTTTTTTCACAGACCATCTTAATTGGATTGATGTTTTGTGGGGGAATGGCTGGCTCAACTGCAGGTGGATTCAAGCTAATGCGGATACTCATATTACTAAAATTAGTCAAAAATCAAATGCTAGCAACTCTTTACCCCAATCGAGTGCTTACTCTCCATATCAATCAAACACCTTTGGATCGACAAACTCAAGATAGTATTCTTAGGTATTCTATTATTTACTTCATGATGCTAGCCGGCTTGATCCTGATTCTTAGTTTAGACACCAATGATTTTCTTGTTGCTTTTAGTGCTGCCCTATCAACCCTAAATAATATTGGCCCAATACTAGGCACATCACAAAACTTCAATCTCTTTAGTCCCATAACTAAAGTCCTGCTTTCTATCATGATGATTGCTGGGCGTTTAGAAATTTATCCATTACTACTTTTCTTCTTACCTAGAACATGGTCTAAAATCTAAAAGCAAACAGGTTAACATCAATAAGATTTAACCTGTTTTTGATAGATTCGACTTGAAAAAGTTTGATTTTATCGTTATAATAGAAAGTATTGAATATAATTTGAAAGAGGCATCTCCTATGAAATCTTCCAAGAATGAAGCAGTCTATCTTGTTTTAACGATTTTGTGTGTCGTTTTTATTGGGGCCATTTATTTTCTATTTGGCAACATTCGTCAGACTCAACTTCCACCTACACCAAGTCCTTCAGTGACTGTAAGACAAGATACCAATCAAAATCTTGAAGCTGCCAAAGCTGCTGTAGAAGCTGCCGTGGCTAATCCTAGCGAAGAAAGCATCGCCTTAGCTCAAGGAGCTCTCCAACAAGTAGGAGATGAAAAAGACAAATTAGAACTACAAGCAAAACTTGATGATTTAAGTACTGAATTAACCAATCAACAAGTGGCTACAACAGCTGTTGAAACTGCTGAAGCTAGCTTAAATGACCAGGACATTCAAGCTGCTAGAGAAGCCATTGAACAATTAAAAGACGACAATAAGAAAAATGAATTGCAAGCAAGACTGGATGCGATTGCAACTGAAAATTAAAATAAAGGAGAGCAATTGATATGAAACGTAAAGAACTTATCTATAGTGGTATAACGCTCTTATTACTACTTGTTTTAGGAGTTAGCTACCTATCGTTAAACAAAAACACAACCAAGTCTTCCACATCAACTACTACACTAACATCTAGTAGCTCAACTAGCACACCTATTCCACCTGCATTAGAAAAACTCTTTCAATCTTTGGAAAACGATCCTAATCAAACTGGCATAACTCAAGCTCAAGCTGCCATTGATAAATTAACAGATCGAGATCAAAAAGAAAGTTTACAAAATCGACTAAATAAAATCAAGGCAAAACTCAAGCTAATTGAAAGTACAGAAAAAGCACTTCAAAGCGCTGAGAAAAATCCTAGTCAGCGTACCATAAAAGCTGCTCAAGACGCCATCAATCGTATCACGATTCCTAGCAAAAAAGAAGAATTCCAAAAACGTTTAGATCAAATTAAAAAAGACTTTGAAAATGCCGATCAGTCTTCTGAATCAAGTAGCAGCCAAGAGGAAAGTAGTGAGTCAAGTTCAGAAACCAGTAACCAAGCTAGTTCAAGTGCTGAATCTAATGAGCCGGCAACTACTACAGTTACAAATACTAATACGGATACTGAAAGTGTTAATTATAACAACACAACTTCTAATACAAATTATTACGTACCAAGTACCACTCAAACAACAAACTCATCTACGGCTAGCTCTACCGTTACACCTAGCGTTAGCGTAGAGGAAACACCTGCTGTATCAGAAACACCAGTAGAAGCTCCTACTGAAGTCCCAGCAGAAACTAACGTTGCTGATTCAGAAGTAGAAACATCTACCGCTGATTAATCATATCAAAAAAGCGTGTCTCACACGCTTTTTATCATCAATAAACTTAAAAACCATCTCGCTTTACCCACGAGATGGTTTTAATATTAGATTTCATAACCCATCAAAATGCCACCATCTTCTGCATAAAAACTACATAAACCAGATGTTGCATGAAAGCTAATTTCTGCTTGGGGAAATTGACTCAAAATCTTCTCACTTAATTGTTGGCAGATTTTCTCATTGTTAGAATGAGCAATAACCACTTTACCACCTTGATAACCTGCCTTAATCATCTCTTCCAGACTAGCTAAAATGGCTTTTTTCTGACCGCGTGATTTTTGCAAGAGTTCCAAACGGCCTTCTTGACTAGCTTCGCCAACCATACGGATATTCAAAAGACCAACCACTGCTCCTACTAGTTTGCTTAAACGGCCATTTTTAACTAAATTATCAACCTTAGCTAGAACAAAAAGTAATTTTGTCTTTTCTTGATAGGCTGTAATTTTATCAACCACTTCTTCAAAGGATAAGCCTGAAGCAATCAAGCGATTAATCTCCATCACCAATAAATCAATTTCACCACCTGCTGATAGGGAATCAATCAGATGAACCTTGATATTAGGATTTTCTTCTTTTAACATTTCAACAGCTAGACGAGCACTGTTATGACTACCTGATAGTGTCCCTGTAATCGTAATCGCAATCACATGGTCTGCTCCACGATAGGCTTGCAAGAAGGCGTCAGGACTAGGGCAACTTGAACTTGCTGCAGCAGAAGTTTGATACATGGTTTCCATCATTTTAGGAATATCCAAACCTTCATCATCTACAAAAATCTCATTACCGATTTGTAAGGTTAAGGGAACTCGCTCAAAACTAATGTTAGGAGCTAAGTTTTCAATGTTTTTTAGATCGCAACCTGAGTCTGCAACAATTTTCCATGACATAATCATTTCTCACTTTTCTTAAAAATAAAATGCTTTCATTCTTATTATAACACCATTTGTATGAATCAGCTAGCAAAAAACATTTGATAATCAAAGGAGATTTTAGTCAAACACCGGATTTAGCATATAAGTTTCAATGGCCTTAGCAACTCCTGCTTCATTGTTAGAACTTGTTTGGTGACTTGTAATAGCTTTCACTTGCTCTGTTGCATTGCCCATAGCGACACCCAAACCTGCGTAAGCTAGCATTTCCAAATCATTATTACCATCACCGAGAGCCATAATATTTTCTGAACTCAGATCAAAATGACGAGCTAAATCTGCCAAAGCACTCGCTTTAGTAACCCCTTTAGGCATGGCTTCAAAAATATAAGGCTGACTACGAACAACTGAAAAAAGACTCGCTAATTTTTCTTCTTGTTCTTTTTGGAATTGATCTAAAACACGCTCATCACCTAAAAACATGGCTTGAAAAATTGGTTCTTTCTTGGCTTTTAGGTCTGCTAAATCAATAGCGATCGCTTCTGTAAATACTAAACTAGCATCATAAGCAACAATTTCTGGCACATGATCGGCAAAAACATAGAAATGATTATCTGTGATTAAGGTTAAATAAATCCCAGGATACTCTTGTGCAATACCTAGTAAGAGTTCAATTTCTTCAAAACTCACTCCGTGAGTTTCCACCAAGGACCAATCTTTTGTCGCATAGGTCGAACAACCATTGTTCAAAATAGCATAATCACCAATCCCCAATTCATCAAAATAAGGAATAACACCTGGCTTCATTCGACCTGTGCAAAGGACAATCTTCACACCCTTTTGAGCTACTTTCTGCAAGACCTCTTTATTGGCTTGCGGAATTTGTTTGTCGTCATTTAATAAAGTGCCATCCATATCAATCGCAATTAGTTTAATCATACCAGTTCTCCTTACTTATTCATCTAACCAACCCAATATTCGAAGAGCATCTATTAATTTTTTTTGTTGTGGTAATCCATTCGCTCCAAATCCAGGTAAATTTTTACTTAGTTCATAATTGAAAAATATCGCTGAAATATTTTTTCACTGACATCTAGATGGATAGAAAACTTGATGCCCTGCTTCATCATACACCTTACCATCTTCATCTGGAATAGCTATATTCTTAAAACATTTCTGATATTTATCATCATATCCCTTACAATAAAATTCACGATATGAATCAACATTATTAGCATTATCATCATTTTGAGGAAGATCGAAATCTTTATCAAAATTTGGAATAAAAATATGACTATCTTCATCATTTTCCAATATTTTTTGACTATTACTCTGTTTTATTGTTTTGAATAAGATTTTAGTGCCTATTGGTATCTTATCATCTTTATCATAAAATAATATTGTGACTTCATATTGTATTTTTCCGCCTTCATTTTTAAGATAATTTACTATTTTATTCTCATAAAATGCTTGACTTTTTCTAAAATTATCACTGGCTTCCTCTTGTTGCAAATTAGCTACACTAAATTGAATAAAACCATTCCTTTTATTATCTTTGATAATATTTTCTTTTTCTTTATCATTAATAAAACTATAAAATTGGCTAGCTAAAATATGTCCATGATTAAAAAAATATTGTCCATTAATTTTAACAGGATTATTTGATCGTAGGTTTTTTAATCCTAATTTTGATGTTGATTTTTCACAACTTTCAGTATCTCCATTTAATCTTACTCGCCATCCTTTTGTTTTAGAACCCTTTAATTTTTTAACTGGCCTATTATCGTCTAGCACTCTGAAAATAGTGTGTTTTTCATCATAGCATACTTTAAAACCTAAAATCTTTTCAAGTTCACCATCTTTTAAACCTAATCTATCTAATACTTCTGATTCTTTCAAAGCCTTTGCCATCCTTTCATTTATTTTCAAAATAATAACTAATAAATACTTTTTAGTCATAAAATATATAATAAATTTTTTAATCATATTATATCAATTAATTTAATCATCATTTACTTCCTTACTCTGTTTTCTTTCATTATACCATAGAAAGCCTTTGCCAAGCTTTTTCATTACAAAAAACCAGCTGTAGCTGGTTTTCTTAGTCTTTACGTTCGAGTTCACGAAGCATTTGGTCGATCTTGTTACCATACTCAATGGACTGATCTTTGACAAAGACCAAATCAGGAATCTTATACATGGTTAGGCGTTTACCCAACTCACGTTTGATGGTTCCTGTGGCTTTTTCCAAGCCTTTTTGAGCCTTTTGATTATCTGAAGCCAAGTCACTTAAAATAGTATAGTAAACTTTTGCGGCTGACAAATCGCCAAGCATCTGGACATCTGTCACCGTTACCCCTGAAACTCTGGGATCTCTTACTTTTTTTTGTAAAATATCGTTGACTTCACGTTTGACTTCCATGCCAACACGGTCAACACGAAATGAATTTGCCATGCTAACTCCTTTCTGCTTAGCTAGCTGAATTAGCGTTTGATTTCTTCCATGATGTAGGCTTCAATGGTGTCATCGACTTGTAGGTCATTGAAATTCTCAATCATCAGACCACCTTCACGACCATTACCCACTTCTTTAACATCATCTTTATAATGTTTCAAACTCACAAGGGCACCGTCATGAATAACCACACCGTCACGGATAACACGAACCTTAGAATCACGCGTTACCTTACCATTGATAACCATAAAGCCACCGATTGTACCAACCTTAGAAATCTTGTAAGTTTCACGGATAAGGGCTTCACCGATTACTTTTTCTTGGAATTCTGGATCTAGCATACCCTTCATGGCATCTTCAACTTCTTCAATGACTTTGTAAATGATGCTATGTAGGCGAATATCAACATCATCTGCATCGGCTTGTTGACGCGCTTGTGGTGTCGGACGAACATTGAAACCAATCACAATGGCATTACTTGCCTCAGCTAGAGTCACATCTGATTCACTGATGGCACCAACTGCTGAATGGACAACATTAACCTTAACGCCTTCGACATCAATCTTGAGAAGAGATGAGGCTAGGGCTTCAACAGAACCTTGCACGTCTGCCTTGATGATAACGTTAACTGACTTAACTTCTCCAGCTTTAAGGGTATCAAAAAGATTTTCCAGACTGACACGTTGAGTGGCTTGACGTTGTTTCAGCAAGGCACGTTTAGCACGTTCTTCACCGGCAGCACGCGCAGCTTTTTCATCTTCATAAACGGCAAAATGGTCACCTGCCATAGGAGCTTCGTTAAGACCTGTAATCGAAACTGGGGCAGATGGCCCTGCTACCTTAACACGACGACCAAGGTCATTTGTCATGGCACGCACACGACCAAAGGTATTTCCAACAACGATAGGGTCTTGAACATTAAGTGTTCCTTGTTGCACAAGAAGGGTAGCAACCGCTCCTTTTCCTTTATCCAAACGAGCCTCGATAACCGTACCGATAGCACGAACCGTTGGGTCAGCCTTCAATTCTTGGATTTCTGCAACAAGAAGAACCGTATCCAACAATTCTTCAATGTTTTGACCGAATTTCGCTGAAATTTCAACAAATTCACAATCTCCACCCCAAGCTGTTGAGATGACACCATGTTCAGCCAATTCACCAATCACACGCTCTGGATTTGCTCCTGGTTTGTCAATCTTGTTAATCGCCACAATAATCGGCACATCGGCTGCCTTAGCATGATTGATAGCTTCGATAGTTTGAGGCATAACACCGTCATCAGCAGCAACAATCAAGATAGTAATGTCTGTGACAGAAGCACCACGAGCACGCATGCTAGTAAAGGCCGCATGTCCTGGGGTATCAAGGAAAGTAATCAACTTACCATTTTCTTCAATCTGATAAGCACCGATATGTTGTGTGATCCCACCTGCTTCGCCTGTTGCGACACGAGAATTTCTCAAGGTATCTAGTAAAGTGGTTTTACCATGATCGACGTGTCCCATGATGGTAACAACTGGTGCACGCTCTACCATATTCTCTGGATTGAGATACGACTCATCAACAAAGAAACGCTCAATATCCGCATTATCAACTTCGACCTTAGCCTTGGCTTCAATGCCATAATCTACCATCAATAGTTCGATGGTATCACCATCTAAAGATTGATTTTGGGTTGCCATAACTCCCATCATAAAAAGTTTTTTAACAATTTCAGCTGGTTCACGTTTGATACGTTTAGCAATCTCTGCAACGGTCATGCCTTCTGTGTATTCAAACTCTTTTGGCAATTCATGGAATTTGCGTTCGGTCATAGCCTTAGGAGCTTCCTGACGATTTTGTTTACCTTTTTTCTTCTTATTTGGGTTCCAGTTACTATTTCTTTGATTTCTCACTTGATTTTGATTATTCCAACTCTTCTTATTCTTGTTTTGTTTTGGTCCGTCTTCATTTTCATGACTAAACTCACGAGATTTTTCTGGACGGGCTTTTTTACGACGAGTATCAGTCGCTGTTTGTGCAACTTCTACCACTGCTGGAGCAGGCTTAGTTGGTTCAACTACCTGCTTCATTTGTGCTTTTTGAGCTTCTTTTTTAGCTTGACGTGCTAATTCTCGTTCTTTTTCTGCCTTTAATTTAGCTGCTTCATTTTCACGGAAACGGTTCTCACTCTGACGAGCATACTCGGCATTTTGTTCAGCTTTAAGAGCAGCAGCACGAGCCTTGAAATCAATTCTTGGTGATTGTGCTGACGTTTGCTGAGTCGGTCGTTTTGGTTGGTCTTGTCTAGTTTGACCCTGACGTTTTTCTTGGTTATAAGACTGACGACCGGCTTCTTTATTGCTCTTTGTTGAAGCATTTTGAGCCTGTTTGCTTACTCGACCTTGTTGATTTGAACGATTTTGTTTGCGACGTTCTGCTTCAGCCTTAGCTCTAGCCTCTCGCTCAGCCTTAAAATTACGACTTTGTGGCTTAACAGCTTTTTGTTCAGCTACTTGTTCTACTTTTTCAGAGCTTGGAACAACTTTTTCACTTACTGTTGCAACAGTTGTTTTTTCCACCACAGGTGTTGTCTGTTTTGACGCAACTTTTTTATCGTTAAAGCTAGCAATAATTTTTTTGGCATCTGTTTCTTCAACTGAAGAGGAATGGCTCTTAACTGCCATGCCTAAATCCTTGGCACGCTCAACCACTTCCTTACTTGCCTTACCAAGTTCCTTGGCAATTTCGTATAATCTTTTCTTAGACAATTGGTGTCCTCCTATTCTCTAGTCCATAAGAGTCCTCATTTTCTTAATAAATCCAGCATCTGTAATCGCAACGACTTTTCTAGCTTTGCCCAGTGCTGTGCTTAATTCCAGTGTCGAAAACACTGTAGAGACTTCTATATCATAATAACGACTTTTATCAGTTACTGTCTTTGTTAAATTACTAGCCGCGTCATTAGCGAGAAAAACCAAGCCAACCTGCTGGTGTTGAATGGCTTTAACCACCAACTCCTCACCAGAAATCACACGACCTGCTCGCTGTGCCAAGCCTAGCAAATTTGACAATTTTTCTTTATTATTCAAGACCTAATTCTCTTCTTTTTACCTTATGATCCACATAAGCAATCAGTTCATCATAAAAAGTTTCTGGCACTTCCATAGAAAAGCTTCGATTAAAAACTTGTTTTTTCTTGGCTAGCTGTGCTTCTTGATTGTCCAACTTGATATAGGCACCTCGGCCATTTTTCTTACCTGTTGGGTCAATAAAGACTTCGCCTTCCTTGGTTTTAACAATGCGAAGCAAATCTCGTTTGTCAATCACTTCACCAGAAACGACAGATTTTCGTAAAGGTATTTTTCTTACTTTTGCCATCAAACACCTCTCCAATAGTTTATTCTGTAACGTCTTCTGTTTGTTCAGGAATTACTTCTTCTACACTTGAAAAAGGTTCATTTTCCATTGCTTCATATTCAGAAGCTGATTTGATGTCAATACGATAGCCTGTCAAATGAGCCGCTAGACGTACATTTTGCCCACGACGACCAATGGCAAGCGATAGCTTATTATCAGGCACCACAACTGTCGCGTGCTTACTGTTATTCTCATCAAAGATAACATAGTCCACTTCTGCTGGTGCAATCGCATTGTAAATAAACTCTGCGGGGTCTTCTACCCATTGGATGACATCAATATTTTCTTCTACAGGAACCAATAAACCTGTCTTTTGATCAAGACGTTTAGGGTGGAATTTGCTCACCACTTTCTTAATGTTGGCACCACCACGACCGACGATGGTTCCAATCGCTTCAACATTAGGATTATGGCTACGAACCGCTACCTTGGTACGATCTCCTGCCTCACGCGAAACGCTCATGATTTCTACTGTGCCATCAAAAACTTCTGGAATTTCTTGTTCCATCAAGCGTTTGATAAATTCTGGGTGACTTCGGCTCACAAAAACATTGACTCCACGAGGATTATTTTCAACCTTGTAAACGTAAACTTCGATGCGATCATGAGATTTGAAAATTTCACCTGGAATCTGGTCTTGCTTAGATAACTGAGCTTCAATCGAACCTAGATTAACATAGATAAAGCGATCATCGAAACGTTCAACCGTTCCCGTCATAATTTCACGTTCATGCTGCTTGTACTCGTTAAAGGTCACCTCTCGCATTTGACGACGCATGCGTTCCATAATCGTTTGTTTAGCTGATTGGGCAGCCACACGACCAAATTCGGTTACTGATTCTTCAAAGCGAATTCTATCTCCCAATTCATAGACAGGGTTAATGGCAAGGGCGTCTTTTAGACTGATTTCCAAACGACTATCAAAGACCTCATCAACCACTTCACGCACTGTATAAACCTGAAAATCTCCAGTTTTTTCGTTAAATTCAACAACGGCACTTTCAGATTGCCCATAACGACGGCGATAGGCTGATTTTAGAGATTCAGTCACTGCCTCAATAATATCTGCTTTATTGATGTGTTTTTCTTCTTCCAAAATACGGAAGGCTTCTAACATTTCTTTAGTCATAATCTTGGTCTTTTCGACCTTCCTTTCTAAAATTTCACTGCAAGACGAGCCTTAGCCACCATCTTGTAAGGAATCTCAACTGTTTTTTGACGAGTCTTATCCAAGTAAGCCATTTTCAAGGTTTCACCATCAAAAGCCAACAAATCGCCTTCAAAAATCTTAACCTTATCAATGGCTTGATAAAGACTGACATTGATATATTTCCCAATAGCTGCAGTAAGACTATCCTTGGTTTTCAAAGGACGTTCCAAGCCTGGACTAGACACTTCTAAAAAATACTGGTCAGGAAACGGGTCAGGCTGAATCGTGTCTAAAAGTGGGCTAATAATCTCGGTCAATTCTGCTGTGTCTTCTACGCTAATCCCCTCAGGTTTATCAACGAGTACAGACAACACATAATCGCCACCCATTTTTTCGTACTCAATATCCACTAGCTCAAACGGCTCTGGAATTGCTGGAGCAATGACTTCTATCACCTGTTCAATAAGTGATGCCATGGCATACCTCCTTGTATAGCTAAGAGGACCAAGATACACCTCAGTCCCCCTCTTCTTTATTAGTTAATTTCATTCTATCACATTTTCTTTATCAATGCAAAGAAAATCATTTTTTGTTAACTAAGTCCTATACATCGATAAAAACTTACTTTTATTTTTAGCACAATTTCAATCAATAGTCATTTCTTTAATCAATAGAACTGCTGTACTACCATTAACATAACGAATAATTTTAGTCTGCTCTGTCCTAATGATAAAATATTGAGTTTCCAATTTATACCTCTCTCAACTGAAATTGATAAATAAAAAGCACCTAGAGTAAATCTAAATGCTAAGATAGGCAGGACTGTCGGGGCTCCTGCATTTCTCGACCCACTAAGAAAGTGGCGCGTTGGTGACAGATTCTCAACCTCTATCTTTATCTTAATTATACTACTGCTACTCTTTTTTGTAAACAATTTTATTTAACAAGAAATTTAAAAACAGACCATCTATCCCCAAGCTAAGAATTTTTCATCTGGCAATTCTCCACTATCCCACATTTGCTTAACCACTCCTCGAGCTTTATTCGCAAAATAAGGACAACCATCTTTCTTATCGAATGCAGATAGTTCCACGATTTCAACATCTCCTGTAGTTGTATTGATTTCCACCATACCAGGCCCTGGATAATTTTCAGGAGTATAAAAATATCCTATGCGATTTGAATTCTTTATCTTTTGCAATAACAACATCATCAAAACGCCTTTCTTAAAGTCTAATAAAACCTATAAAATCAATAGGATAAAAGGAGAGGAGGGGATTCGAACCCCCGAGCCCCGTGAAGGACTACACGCTTTCCAAGCGTGCGCACTCGGCCACTATGCGACCTCTCCATTATGTGAGCTAGGCTCACATTCAAAATAGTTTATTTCTTAGCAAATTGAGCTTCCAAACGGTAAATGACTTGACCTTTGTTGGAGAACTTACGCTCATATTCTGTCATCACATTGCCCTCATAGTCGCTAGCGTGCAAATCTAGCCAGACTTGGTTCAATACCATGCCATACTGCGATAAAGACGCTAAACTATATTCGAACAAGCCACGATTATCCGTCTTAAAATGAATCTGCCCCTCTTCTGGTAAAATTTGCTCATAGGTTTCTAAAAAGGTTTTGTAAGTCAAGCGACGTTTCTCATGACGAGTTTTAGGCCACGGATCACTAAAGTTGAGATAAAGTAAATCAATCTCACCATCAGCGAAATAATTGGTTAAACTTGACCCATCAACCAAGAGTAATTTAATATTTGGAAGATTACTCTCTAAAACCTTATCCAAGGCATAAGACAAGACCGAACGCTGAATATCAATACCAATATAGTTGATATGGGGGTTTTTTGCTGCCATGCCAGTGATAAAAGATCCCTTACCACTACCTACCTCAATATGAATCGGCTGTTCATTGCCAAAAACCTCTTGCCAGTGTCCTTTGGCTTCTTCTGGCTTCAACACCACATACTGTGGATTATTTTCTAGGTGTTCTTCAGCACCTTTACGTTTTCTAACTCTCATTTTTACTTTCTAAATGTTTCACGGAATTTTCTAAGTTCGTAGATTTCTTGATTGACATGCTCCATATCACGACTATCAAAGCATTTGATGATTTGTGATAAGTAAGAAAATTGACCATACCAGTATAACTTATTCATGACCTTTTCATTATACTTATAACCATACAAGGCCAACCATTCCTGCCAACGAACACGAGGGATATAATGGCTCAAAACATAGGCTACATCATACATACGATCAGTTAGGCGAACAGAATCCCAATCCACTAAATAAATCATGCCACTGGTTGTAATCACCCAGTTGCTATGACAAACATCCCCATGGACAATAGTCGCCAAATCTGAACGAAATTCTGGCAAACTACGTTTGAGTTCCTTAATCACTAATTGTAGGTAAGAATTTTCTTGCAGTTGTAACGGTGCATTCTTTTCCCAATCCACCAATAAATCATAAGGATTTTCAATCTTAAAATTAAGTTGCAACAGTTGATTAACCAACGCTTTAGAGCGATGCATCCGAACCAAAATTTGAACAACTTGTTTACTATTCATATCCTGTTTGGTCAAAATCCGACCATCTAACCATTCTTGAGCACTCATCATGTCGCCATTGCCCATACGCTTAGCCCACAACAGTTGAGGAGCAATCTGTTCCTTGGCTAGAGCAGCAAGGATAGGAGTGGTATTCAATTTGACAAAAACTCGCTCACCATTAGGATAAGTTCCCATATAAGCCTGACCACTGTTACCTTTAAGAAGAGTTAATTGTAATTCTTGATCTGTACCAGCCATTGTTTTTCCTCCTATTTTTCTATTGAGCCTTATCATCTTACATTGTACTTGTTTTCAATCACTTAGTCAAACTTGACTTAACTTTTTTGGGTAAATAAAAGAAACCTAATAGCAAACCTCCGACAGCAAACAAGCCACTAAAACCAAAAAAGAAAGAACAACTGGTTTGGATGATATAAAAGATTAAAAACAAACGTTGCAAGACACCTTGAAGGGCTACACTTTTATCTGCTTGCTTAGGATATAAACGTGTTAGATACTGGTAGTCATAATGACGTCCCAAAGCCGTCATTTGAAAAAGCCACAAGTAATTAAACAGCAAACCTAAAGCCTCGGATAGCCATGGATTAGAAATGGTTACCAAACTTAATAGAGATAAAAAGAACAATCGAAGTGTCAAATGTAGATAATCGCCACTACGCACAAAGGCCTGAGCGTAAAGTTTGGACCATAGACTTGGTGTCTTGCCTGACAAAAACGTGATAAGGCTATCTAAATAAGCCCTTCTCTTAACTGGGCTGGAAATGCCTTTCACATCTGTAAAGAGTGAGAAAAATTTTAAAATTGCCTGCTTGCGTCTTTGTTCATAAGCAATAGCCTTTGACCAATGCAAAGATGAAGGTTGAAAAAAGTCTCTAATTTTCCAAGACATCAAACCAGCCTTAACTACCCAAAGTAATACCACTAATAGTAAAATCTGCCAACTCGTCCAACTCAATTTTAGTAGAAGTGGACTTAAAAATAAGACACCTATTGTTTGAAGACTTCCCCAAAGTAAGACACTTCTCTTTAAGGCTTTCTTAATTTCTCTTCTGACCTCTGCTTCTTTTACCAATAAAAACAATTGGTCTGCTGGTTCTAAGTAAGTCGCGACCCGACCCATACTCAATAAAATCAGCAAAAGCAATACAATCACTGACCAAATGGGCCAGGTTTGGCTAGGAAAATCATTTAATAATTTGCTGTATTCCACCATTACAAAGCCTGTCAGAAAGACTAGAATCAAAACAAAATGGTCATTTAACACATAGCGCAAGTATTTCAGACAGAGCTGATGAAAATCGAAACGTCGTTTACCAAAAAGCTCTCTCATAGACTGCCACTTTCCTCTTGGGTCAAACTTAAATAAATATCAGTGAGACTAGCGGATGGTTTTGCGAAGCTTTTTTGTAAATCAGCCAGACTACCTTTAGCCTTGACCTGACCATGATGAAGGATAACAAATTCATCACACATCTTTTCCGCGGAATCCAACACATGAGTACTCATAAGAATGGCTGTTCCTTTCTCCTTTTCCTCCATAAGCAAGTCAGTCAAATCCTTGATAGCTACTGGATCAAGCCCCAAAAATGGCTCATCCACAATCAAAAGGCTAGGTTCAACCATCAAGGCTGAAATAATCATCACCTTTTGTTTCATTCCCTTAGAAAAATTGACTGGAAACCAATCCAACTTATCTGACAAACGAAAGATTTTTAATAGACGTTCAGCACAAGCCATGGCTTTTTGTTGATCCAAATCATAAGCCAAGATGACAGTTTCCAAATGCTCCTTTAAAGTTAATTCTTCATACAAACTAGGTGTTTCCGGAATTAAGGCTAGCTGCTTACGATAATTAACTGGATCCGTAGATAAGGTCAAACCATTTAAGCTAATTTGTCCTTGATAAGGCGTTAAAAGCCCAATAATCTCGCTAATCGTCGTTGATTTTCCCGCTCCATTCAGACCAATCAAACCAACCAACTGCCCCTTGTTTACTTCAAAACTCAAGTCTTTCAAAACAGGGATATTGATATAGCCCCCTGTAACATGTTCTAGTTTTAACATCGTCATTTTCCTTGTTATAAGATTACCTTTCATTTTATCATATTATTTGATTTAGACAAAATCCTAAACAAAACAAAAGAAATCCATTCTCATTTTCTTAAAGCAATCTAATCAATCATAAAATGACTTTTTCACAGACCAGTGACTAACAATATGCTATACTGATAGTAAATTAAAGAAAAGAAGGTTGAGCTTATGGAAAAATGTATTTTTTGTCAAATCGTTGCAGGTGACATTCCTGCTAGCAAAGTCTATGAAGATGAACACGTTCTCGCCTTTTTAGACATTACCCAAGTCACCAAAGGCCATACCCTTGTTATCCCTAAAAAACACGTTCGTAATCTCTTAGATATGGATTCAGAAACTGCCCAACAGGTCTTTGCCCCTATTCCACAACTAGCACGTCGCTTACAAACCGTTACTGGAGCTAGTGGACTTAATATGCTTAATAATAGCGAAGCAGTGGCTGGACAGACCGTCTTTCATGCCCATATTCATCTTATTCCAAGATTTAATGATGAAGACGGCTTAACTATCGACTTCAAAACCAATGAACCCAACTTTGAACAACTCAGTCAGTTAGCTAAGGCGATTACAAATGAGGTATAAAAATGAAATTAAAAACCTTTATCTTGTCAGGATTAGTCGGAGCAACGCTTTATAAACTCTATGACAATCGTCAAGTCATCGAAACAGAAGTCAAGGATAAAACCAATCGTATCCAGCAAGGAAAACAAGACCTTGCTAAAGCTCAAAAGAGTTTGAAAACCATCCAAAAAGAAAGTTTACAGGCAAGTAAACTAGGCCAAGATTTCTCTTATCAAGCAAGAGTTTTCCAGATTGAAACCCAAGCAACTTTGCGAGAAATCAATAAACTATTAAGTAAATACAAAGCAACAGAAACCAATCCTAAATAAAAAACAACCAAGAAAGTAACTTCTTGGTTGTTTTTCATTTTAGTTAACTCTTATTCTACTATAGTGTTAACAACTGGAGTTTCTACCACTTGTGGTGTTTCAATTACATTAGACACAACTGGTTGCTCATAGACAGACTCTACAGGAGTAGAATACACAGGGTAACTTTCAGAATAGCTTGGATAGACTTCTGGTGTCACTTGACTAACTTCTGGAACAACAGGAACAGACACGATTTCGCTAGCTGGTACTAGCATACTGTCAACGGAACTGCTCTCATAACTGCTCACTTGTGTGTCGGCTTCTACTACTGAAGAACTATCATTCTTGTCTTCACTACTTTCAGAAGAGGCTTTAGTTTCGTTGATGGCAATCTTACTGTCCAAACCATATAAGGTTTCATAAACGACTGCACTGGTTTTTAATTTCGACTGATTTGTTTTCAAGCCTAACTCTTTCTTAATGCGATTTTGAATATCCAAAAGATGTTCTGCTGTGACCACTTGATAAGAACCACCGTCAGCCATGGTGGCATCTTCTCCACGAAGTTGATAGCTCTTGATATTTTTCAAAGCCTCTCGATAGCCCAACAACTTAGGAATAGTTTTCGTTGATATTTCCACGTTAGTCTGCATGTTACTGCTGACTGCTGAAAGAATTTTACGGTAGTTACTAATGCTGTCCAAGGCTAAAATTTTCGCCATGATTTTCTTAATCACTTCTCGCTGACGTTTTTGGCGTCCATAATCACCATCTGGATCGTCATAACGCATGCGAGCGTAAACTAAGGCTTGATCGCCATTGATTTTGTGAGTTCCTACAGGCACTGTTGCTGTATAGGCTGGCTCTTGTTCATATATTTGAATCGGAAAATCAAAATTATTGGTTACGGTAATTCCACCAACAGCCTCTACCAAATCAACCATCCCTTGCATATTGATTTGCATATAATAGTCAATGGTAATATCCAAAAGATCCTGAACTGTCATGATAGCCATCTGAGCACCGCCAGCAGCATAGGCAGCATTTAATTTGGCCTCAACTCCAGTCATGTCATTTTTCTTTGGCCCTGATAGTTTAATTAAAATATCTCGTTCCAAACTGGTCATGGTTGTTTTTTTCGTTTTAGGATTAACCGTCACCAAAATCATAGAATCACTATTACCTTGCCAACGATCCGTTCGATCGGCACTACCTGTATCCACTCCCATCAACAATATGGAAAAAGGTTTAGTCTGCTTAATGGCTTGACTAACATTTTTCGAGGTTTGATAGTTCTTAAAGGTTTTTGCAAATTCACTATTCGTGAAACTAGATAGGGTCGTAAAATAAAGCCCCACTGCTAGTGCTGTCGTTGCTAAAATCGCAACAATCATGATACTAATTTTTTTTCCAATGCTCATGCTGTCTTCCTAATCAATCATTTTTCCCATGATATAGACATCAAGAAACTCACCTGTACTTGTCTTAGCTCCACGTTTCTTAACGCCTTCTATCTCAAAACCAATCTTTTCATAAACATGGACGGCACGCTGATTTCGTTTTTGTACGGTTAATTCCAAACGACGAATCACTCCAGATTGTTTGGCCCACTCAATTGTTTCAGCCATCAAAACTTGACCTAAACCATAACCCCAATACTGTTTTTTAATGCCGATAAAAATATCTCCAATATGATTAACCCGCTCGTGAAAATCACTGGTGACATTAAGCACACCAACCACTTCTGAACCTTTCTTAGCTAAAAGGCAGAGCTGATTGACCGATTCTTGTCGATGCTTGATAAAATCAACCATCTGCTCAGTTGTCATCAAAATGCCCGCCTCGTCCAAGGTCATAAATTCACTTTCTCCCCCTATCTGATTGAGGGTTTCAACCAGTGCTTTGGCATCATTTGGTTCTGCTTCTTTGATGATAAATTCTTGTTCAGCCATGACTAATGACCTCCTTTAGTTGATTGGACCGTTTTCCCTTAGGGACTAATGACACATAACGACCTACGTCTTTTGTTTCAATCACAACTTCCATATAATCATTCGTAAAATCTGCACCCAATAAGTGTCCCCATTCAATAACAGTCACACCATTGCCATACAAAAACTCATCTAAATCAATAGAATCTGGGTCATTACCAATACGATAAACATCTAAGTGATATAAGGGCAAACGCCCCTCATACTCTCTGACAATGGTATAAGTTGGGCTCTTAATCATTTGATCAATCCCTAGACCTTTGGCGATTCCCTTGGTCAAGGTGGTTTTACCTGCACCTAAATCCCCTGTCAACACGAGCACATGACCAGCTTCCAAGGCTTGACCAATACGATAACCAAAAGCAATCAATTCATCTTCGTTACAAATGTCAAACATATTCCTATTTTAACACAATTTAATTTCCTAAACCAGTCACAACTGATAAATATAAAAACTAGAGTTACCCCTAGTTTCCTTTTTTAGATTAACAAAAAATTAACAATAAATAGACCATCTAAAACCCATACTATCGGTTGGATATCCTTTGCTCGTCCTTGAACCAGCTTACTAAGTGTATAAAAGAGAAAGCCAAAAGCAATCCCATTTGTCAGACTATAACCAAAGCCCATAAAAATTGACGCAAAGAAGGCTGGAATGGCTTCACTCATATCATCCCATTCAACATGCTTAAGACTAGAAATCATCATAATACCAACCATAATCAAAACGGCAGCCGTTGCTTGATTGGGGATAATGGCCAACAAAGGACTGAAAAAACTAGATACCATAAAGAGTAAGGCAACTACCAAGGCAGTAAGCCCTGTGCGTCCTCCTGCTGCAATACCAGCCGCCGACTCCACATAAGTTGTTACATTTGACGTGCCAACCACAGCTCCTGCTGTTGTCGCTAACATATCAGCATAAAGGGCTTTTTCCATTTTGGGATCCAGGTCTTTAGCATTCTCACTCGTCGTTTTGAAAATCTGTGCTTTTTGACTGGTTCCAATCAAAGTTCCAATCGTATCAAACATATCTGTCAAAGCAAAAGCAAATATAGTCATCATAACTTCTAATAGACGACTCGAATCAGCAAATAACGTGCCCAATCCAGTAAAGGCTGCTCCAAAAACTAGTCCCAATTCTTGAAAAGCTGTCACAATATTGTTTGATGCAAAATCAATAGCAGATAAATCAACAATTCCAAGAAAAATAGCCAGCAAGGTAGTTGTAATCATGGCTAGCATGATACCGCCTTTAACATGACGAATAACAAAGATAGCAGTAATGATAATCGCACAAAGCGACAATACCACACCAGCATTATCAAAAGAAACAAGAGCAGGAACTGCTGAAGCATTACCAATGATAGTCGCTCCTGCTTTATCGGCTCCTTCACCAACGACGGTATAGGTATTCGGATTTAAAGTAAAGTTAAGTAAACCGGCATTTTTAATCCCTAGATAAGTTAAAAAAATACCAATACCACCACCAATGGCATGCTTAATATTTTCTGGAATAGAAACAATAATGATTTGACGTAATTTCGTCAAAGTAATCACCATGGCAATACAGCCACAAAGAAAGACCATCGCTAAAGCTTCTTGCCAAGTATAACCTTGTGCAAAAACAACCGTATAAGTAAAAAACGCACTCATACCAATACCAGATGCTTGAGCATAAGGTACATTAGCATAAAGGGCCATAATTAAGGTACCAATAACTGCACCAATAATAGTCGCAAGAAAAACCCCTTGAATAGGCATACCAGTCTGGGATAACGTTGTCGGATTAACAAAAAGAATATAAGACATGGCAAAGAAAGTGGTTATTCCTGCTATAACTTCCCTGCGAACAGTCGTACCATACTCTTTTAACTGAAAAAACGTTTTCATTTAATGACGAAACTCCTTTTTTAGAATGTTTTAGATATTATACCACAAAAACATTCGTTTTTCAATTGTTTTTTTGTTGTTTTTTAGATAAAAAATAAAATATACACATATTTTACGTATATTTTATTCTCTGTCTAAAAAAATCAAGGTCATCATCTGTAAAAAAGTAAAACCAGCAATAAATGGTAGGGCTGACCAAGAAACAACGTCAACCATACTATTAACCACCGTCATCGGATTCGTTAAGGCGTCCCAAGAATTTAAACGTGCATATCGACCAATATGAATGGCAAAACTTGATAAAAAGGATAAATTACCAATCACCAAATAACGTAGGTAAATATTTTTCACCCCTAAACTATTGAAAATCAATTGCAAACTCAAGACCCCAGATAAAACACCAAACAAAATGCTAGACACATAGAGCATGAACATAATCATACTCGAACGATCCCATAGAGCCTGACCAGCAAAGGACATGTGAATAATATCTGTCAGCATGTAGAAGGTATTAGGATAAAAGAGTAACCAAAGTAACACTCCTACAAGCTTCACAAAAGTATTTTTTGTACGATAGGTCAAATAAGCAAAATCCAAGGCTACCAAGGCCAAAAACATATTCCAAATTAGATTAGGCCCACTGGTCATATAACGGAAAATACCTGCCGATATCACCAACCAAAACAGATGAATTAAACTCATTTTTAATTTCATGTCATTTCTCCTTCTTGCAAAACTATTTTCCTATTATAACATAGTCATAAATAAATACGATTGATTAGCTTGTCTTGTGAACTCTTTGTTAGGTTTTGACATTTTAATCTAATATTTACTCATTTTTGCAACTTTTTGTCACAATCTGTTATAATAAGAACATGACTAAAAAAATAATTGCAATTGACTTAGATGGCACATTACTCCACAGTGATGAAACCATCTCTACCTACACTGTCGAAACCTTAAAAAAAGTAGAAGCTTTAGGACATACCATTATTATTGCCACTGGACGTCCTTATCGTATGGCGCTAGACTATTATCGTCAATTAGGCTTAAAAACACCGATGATCAATTTTAATGGTGCCTTGGTTCATCTGCCTGAACAGGCTTGGCCTCATGAACTAGACATTCGCCTTGATCCGAAATATATCTGGCAATTACTTGACATTAAAGAAGACATTGAGCTTGACTTTCTAGCGACAGAATATCGAGATAAACTCTTTATCAATTTTGAACACCGTGATCAAATTGAGCCAAAACTTTTTGGGCTCAAAGAAATTACAGATGATTTAGAACTGATTCCTAACAAGGTGACCACTGGGCCAAATGCACTTTTGATGAAAACCAGAGTCGCTGATAAGTATGCCTTAGCTGAACAAATCAAAGAACACTTTAACCATAGCCTTGAAGTTGATTCTTGGGGGGGACCATTAAATATCTTAGAATTTTCTCCCAAAGGGGTCAATAAAGCAATGGCACTGCAGCATTTACTAACTGCTCTGAACTTGGATGAAAAAGACCTTATCGCTTTTGGTGATGAGCATAACGACACTGAAATGTTGGCTTTCGCCCAAACAGGATACGCCATGAAAAATGCCAATCCGATTCTTTTAGAATTTGCCGATCAGCAATTGCCTTGGACCAATAATGAGGATGGAGTTGCCAAACAATTAGAACAACTTTTTTTAACATAAAAATCAGAGATGCCCAATAGTTTTGAGCATCTCTTTTATGCTTGTCATTTTTCCTTTTGACTGATTTTCATCTATTTTTGATAAATTTTGTCATTTTTTCTCGGATAACCTTGACATTTTCTTGAAAACGTTTTAAAATAGCTATGTTCTTGAATTTCGTTTGAAGGTGATACTAATTTAGTATGACACAAAATGAAAAATAATTAAAAGGAGGAAAATCAAGAATGGGTATCGGTATTATTATTGCCAGCCATGGTAAATTTGCTGAAGGTATTCATCAATCAGGTTCCATGATTTTCGGGGAACAAGAAAAAGTTCAAGTTGTCACTTTCATGCCAAGTGAAGGACCAGATGATCTTTACGCACACTTTACCAATGCTATCGCTCAATTTGATGCTGATGATGAGATTCTTGTCCTTGCTGACCTTTGGAGTGGTTCGCCCTTCAACCAAGCAAGTCGAATCATGGGAGAAAATCCTGAGCGTAAATTCGCCATCATCACTGGCCTCAACTTGCCTATGCTAATTCAAGCTTATACAGAACGCATGATGGATGCATCTGCTGGAGTTGAGCAAGTTGCAGCTAACATTATCAAAGAGGCTAAAGAAGGGATTAAAGCCTTGCCAGAAGAATTGAACCCTGCTGAAGCCGCTCCTGTTGTTGCTAAAACTATCGACGCACCACAAGGGGCTATTCCTGAAGGAACAGTTATTGGTGATGGTAAGTTGAAAATCAACCTTGCTCGCATTGACACACGTCTCTTGCATGGTCAAGTCGCAACAGGTTGGACACCCGCTTCAAAAGCTGATCGTATCATCGTTGCATCTGATACAGTTTCTCAAGATGAATTACGTAAACAATTGATTAAACAAGCCGCTCCTGGTAATGTTAAAGCAAATGTTGTACCAATCCAGAAATTGATTGACGTTTCAAAAGACCCTCGCTTTGGTAATACTCATGCGTTGATTTTATTTGAAACACCTCAGGATGCCCTTCGTGCGATCGAAGGCGGAGTTGAGATTGAAGAATTGAACGTTGGTTCAATGGCTCACTCAACTGGTAAAACAATGGTCAACAATGTACTATCAATGGACAAAGACGATGTTGCTGTCTTTGAAAAATTACGTGACCTTGGTGTCAAATTTGACGTCCGTAAAGTACCAAATGATTCTAAAAAAGACTTGTTTGACCTAATCAACAAAGCAAACGTTAAATAAGCTATATAAAAGAAAGGATTTATCATGGATATTTCAATTATTTCTGCGATCTTGGTGGTCGTGGTTGCCTTCCTTGCTGGTATGGAAGGAATTCTTGACCAATTCCAATTCCATCAACCAATCGTTGCTTGTACCCTTATCGGTTTGGTAACAGGTAACCTTATTCCTGGCGTTATCCTAGGTGGAACACTGCAATTTGTCGCTCTTGGTTGGGCAAATATCGGAGCTGCCGTAGCACCTGATGCGGCACTTGCTTCCGTTGCTGCTGCCATTATCTTGATTAAAGGTGGTGACTTCTCAGATCAAGCCATTAGTGTCGCTCAAGGTCTTGCTATCCCACTTGCTGTTGCTGGTCTTTTCTTGACTATGCTCGTTCGTACCGCTTCTGTCGGTTTGGTTCACGGAGCTGATGCTGCTGCTGAACGTGGTGACTTTGCTGCACTTGAACGCTACCATTTAGTAGCTCTTTCTCTTCAAGGTCTTCGTATCGCTATTCCTGCTGCTTTCCTACTTGCTATTCCTTCTGAAAGCGTAAAAGCTGCACTTGAGTTGATGCCAGAGTGGCTAAGTGGTGGTATGCAAGTTGGTGGTGGTATGGTTGTTGCCGTAGGTTTCGCTATGGTTATCAACATGATGGCTTCTCGTGAAGTTTGGCCATTCTTTGCCCTTGGTTTTGCTCTTGCAGCCGTTAATGATTTAACACTAATCGCCCTTGGTGCTATCGGTGTTGCTCTTGCCTTCATCTACCTTAACCTTTCTAAAAAAGGTGGTAACGGTAGTGCTAGTGCAGGGTCACACGATCCAATCGGTGACATCCTAGAAGATTACTAAGAGGAGGCAATAACATGGCAGAAAAAATTCAACTTTCACTAAGTGATCGTAAAAAAGTTTGGTTCCGTTCACAACTCCTTCAAGCATCTTGGAACTACGAACGTATGCAAAACTTAGGTTGGGCTTATGCTTTAGTTCCAGCTATTAAAAAACTTTACACGAAAAAAGAAGATCAAGCAGCTGCACTTAAACGCCACATGGAATTCTTTAACACGCATCCTTATGTGGCTGCACCTATCTTTGGGGTAACACTTGCTCTTGAAGAAGATCGTGCCAATGGTGCAGATATTGATGACGCTGCAATCCAAGGGGTTAAAATCGGTATGATGGGACCTCTTGCAGGTATCGGCGACCCAGTATTCTGGTTTACTGTTCGTCCAATCATTGGTGCCCTAGGAGCTTCACTTGCTATCGCTGGTAACGTTCTTGGACCAATCATCTTCTTTGTCGCTTGGAATGCTATTCGTATGGCTTTCCTATGGTACACACAAGAATTTGGTTACAAATCAGGTAAAGAAATCACTAAAGACATGTCAGGTGGTATCCTACAAGACATCACCAAAGGAGCTTCAATCCTTGGTATGTTCATCTTAGCTGTTCTAGCTGAGCGTTGGGTATCAATCAAGTTTGCTTTCAATGTTTCAAGTGTTCCACTTTCAAAAGGAGCTTACATTGAGTGGGATAAACTCCCAGCAGGTAGCGAAGGTATCAAAGAAGCCTTTGCTCAAGTTGGAGCGGGTCTTTCACAAACTCCTGAAAAAGTAACAACTTTCCAACAAAACTTGGATGGTTTGATTCCTGGATTTATGAACGTTCTTCTTGTATTCCTCTGCATGTGGTTACTCAAGAAAAAAGTATCTCCAATCACTATCATCGTTGGTTTGTTCATCGTTGGTATCCTTGCTCGTTTGGCAGGTATCATGTAAAATAAGAAAGGTTGGGAGCTTCTCCTAACCTTCTTACTTTACTCATGGAAAGGAAAATACATGGCACAATCCCTCAATAAAACCGTCCTTCTCCAAACAACAGGAGTGTCTTATCTTGGTATTGGTAGCAAGGTCGGCAAGTTTCTCATTGGTCCAGAAGCCTTAGAGTTTTACCCTGACGTCAATGTTGAACAATACCTTCAAATTCCTTGGTCTTCTGTAAACTACATCGGAGCAAATGTATCTGGTAAAAAAATCAGTCGCCATTTTGAAGTGATGACACAGCAAGGTAAATTTCTTTTTGCGTCCAAGGATTCTGGCAAGATTTTGAAAATCGCTCGTGACATTTTAGGAAATGATAAGGTTGTCAAACTTCCCACTCTTTTACAAATGATTGGGCAAAAACTACTCCCGAAAACTCGATAAAACCTTTACTTTTATAAGAAAGTTGGGTATAATGAAGACAACGGATAAGTAAAGATTAGTTACTTTTCAGAAAGCCTACGGTCGCTGCGAGTAGGTAAGGACTAATGTTGAAATTCTACCGTTGTTTATTATTACATAGATGATTAAGTGCACAAGATTTGTGAAGTTGGATGGAACCACGCCCTTGGCGTTCCAACATAGCTCATCTTGTGCTTTTTTATAGGAGGAATTTTATGTTAGATTTAAAACGCATTCGTAATGACTTTGATCATGTTGCTGAAAAACTAGCTTTGCGTGGCGTCAGTCAAGAAACTTTAACACAATTAGCAGAACTTGACCAAAAACGTCGTCGCCTTTTGGTTGAAACAGAAGAGCTTAAGGCTGAACGCAATCTTGCTTCTGCTAATATTGCCCAAGCTAAACGCAACAAAGAAAATGCTGATGAGCAAATCGCTGCCATGCAAAAACTATCTGCCAAGATTAAGGAAATCGACAATGAACTACTGGAACTTGATCAACAAGTAGAAGGTATCCTAGTTGTCTTGCCAAATACACCGCATGACAGTGTGCCAGTTGGGGCTGATGAAGAAGACAATGTAGAAGTTCGTCGTTGGGGGACGCCTCGTGAATTTGATTTTGAGCCAAAAGCTCACTGGGATTTAGGTGAGGAACTCAATATTTTGGATTGGGAACGTGGAGCTAAGGTGACCGGTGCTCGTTTCCTTTTCTATAAAAATCTCGGTGCTCGCTTAGAACGTGCCCTTTACAATTTCATGCTTGATGAGCATGCGGCAGAAGGTTATACCGAAATTATCCCACCTTACATGGTCAATCATGACTCTATGTTTGGTACAGGACAATACCCAAAATTCAAGGAAGACACTTTTGAATTAGCTGACAGCAATTTTGTCCTTATTCCAACTGCTGAAGTTCCTTTGACCAATTTCTATCGTAACGAGATTATCAACGGTAAAGATTTGCCAATCTACTTTACAGCCATGAGCCCATCTTTCCGTTCTGAAGCAGGTTCTGCCGGTCGTGACACGCGTGGTTTAATTCGTTTGCACCAATTCCATAAGGTAGAAATGGTCAAATTTGCCAAACCTGAAGAATCTTATGAAGAATTAGAAAAAATGACAGCTAATGCTGAAAATATCCTACAAAAACTTGGCTTACCATATCGTGTTTTAGCACTTTGTACTGGAGATATGGGTTTCTCAGCTGCCAAAACTTATGATCTAGAAGTATGGATTCCAGCTCAAAACACCTACCGTGAAATTTCTAGTTGTTCAAACACAGAAGATTTCCAAGCTCGCCGTGCCCAAATTCGTTACCGTGACGAAGCTGACGGTAAGGTGAAACTACTTCATACCTTGAACGGTTCTGGTTTAGCTGTTGGCCGTACTGTTGCAGCCATTTTGGAAAACTATCAAAATGAAGATGGTTCTGTAACCATTCCTGAAGTACTCCGTCCATATATGGGAGGACTTGAGGTGATTAAACCTTAACATCAAATAGATAAAAACTCAGTTAACTAGCCTAACTGAGTTTTATTTTGACATTTGACAAAAGAAAAATCACGCTAAGCGTGATTTTTTTATTCATTCATAGAAACGTGAACATGATCCATGTGGTTTTGTGTTGCACTACCACGGTCTGGCATTAAGTTCCAAGTATTAGCTGGGCCATAAATATTATTTACTGGCGAATAGAAACGTTGTTGCCAAATAACATAAGAAATATCATTATTAGCAATATTATCAACAGCGTATTGAGCTACTTGGTCACCTTGAGCAACACTGTCAACCATAATATCTACTGCTAAACCTTGACCATGATCATCATTTGAATTACGATAACCACCAATGTCACTGATACCAAATTCATTACCTACTTGTGATTGGAAAGCTGCTGTCTTAGCTTGCATACCAGCACTGTTGTAAGTCAATGTTTGATTGGTTGTAGTATCTTGAGCTACTTCCTCAACGGGAGTTTCTACTTGTTCAGTAGGAATTTCTGTTACTGGTTGCTCTTCTGGCACTGTTGATTCTGCTGGTGTGACCACTTCTTCTTGAGCAGGAGTTTGCTCTGTACTCGCTTCAACAACTTGTGTCACTGCTTCTTCAACAGGATTTTCTGTTTGAGCGTAACTTTGATTCGTTTCACTAGATTCAACAATTGATTGAGTCACTTCTTCAACATTTGGTGTCTCTACCACATCACTCGCTACTACTTCAGAAGATGGGGTTTCTACAGACATCTCTGTTTCAACAGGTAGATTCTCTGTAGCCTCACTGGAATCAGAACTCTCTGATACCGTTTCACTTGTTACAACTTCACTACTAAATACTTGTTCTTCAGATTCAGAAACTGTTTCTGATGTTGCTGACTCTACAGGCACTACTGTTGTCTCTGTTTCAACAGATGTATTCTCTGTCACTTCAGTTGATGACGAAGTTTCTGATACCGTTTCACTCACAATTGTTTCGCTAGTTGGCACTGATACTTCTGGTGATTGTTCTACCACAGGCGTTTCAGAATTAGTTGTAACAACTTGGCTAGCCACTTCATTCTGAGCCACTGCTACCGTTTGAACAACCTGATTAGCTGGATCTGCTTTTAAATCACTTACCTTAACCGTTTGATCTTTGAGAATAACCTCATTAGTCATTAAATCAGCTTTGACAGTCATTTCTTCTGTTGCTGATGTTTGAGGAACATCTACTTGAACAGTCTTAACATCTTGATTATTATCATAAGTAATTGTCAATACTGTATTAGGAAGAATAAAGTTAGCATCTGCAATATTATTTAGATTAGCCAAAACATTGACTTCTAATCCAACTGCTTCTGCAATACTACCTAATGTATCACCATATTGAACCGTATAAGTAATTTTATTGTTTTCTTTAACTAAACCTGCTCTAATCTCTTCCACAGAACGTGGTGTCCAAACCAATCCTTCTTCTGCTTGAACTTGATTAACTCCAAAGATCGATAAGGCCATTGTTGATAATAAAAGAGATTTTTTAATAAAGTTTTTTGACATAATTTTTTCCTCTTTGTCTAATTGTGATTACAATGATAACATAAAAATCAGACGAATTAAAGGCATTTTTTCTTTATTAAAGGAATTGTAGTTTCTGTTATCTGTTCTTCATTTTTGTAACCTAAATGATACATTTCCTTATTTCTTAATCTAGCGTAAACTAAATCCCCACTTAATCAATGTTAAGTGAGGACTGAGATAGTTGACTAGTTAGCCACTTTTTTTGCTAGGGCAAAGTTACCCAAGGTCGCAGAGCCATTATTAGCCACTGCAGGCGTTACAATATACTCTTTTACTGGTGGAATTGGTAGATAGTCATTGAGCAAGTCTAGGAAGTGCTGATGAACTAATTTAATCATGTGGTCCTGAGCCATAACCCCACCACCAAATACGATCACTTCTGGACGAAACATCATGGTTGCTTGAATAGCTGCTTGAGCAATATAATAAGCTTGTTTATCCCAAACCTCATGCTCAACAGGAATATTTTCGCCACGAATGCCCGTACGAGCCTCTAGACTTGGACCGGCTGCCAAACCTTCTAAACAGCCTTTATGGAAAGGACAAACTCCCTCAAAATCGTGATCCTTATCATGTTTCATCATATAAGTGTGCCCCATCTCTGTATGACCAACCCCTCCGATGAATTCACCATTTTGATAAGCACCTGCTCCAATCCCTGTACCAATGGTATAATAAACCAGATTGTCAACATTCTGGCGAGCAATGACTTCACCATAAGCTGAACTATTAACATCTGTTGTAAAGTAAAATGGCACTTGTAAGGCTTCTTTCATTGGGCCAATCATATCAACATTTGACCAATCTGGTTTTGGCGTTTTTGTCACATAACCATACGTTTCTGATGCTTCATCAATATCAATTGGACCAAAAGAACCCACAGCTACGGCTGCTAAATTATCAAATTGTTGAAAAAAAGCAATCGTTTTAGCAATGGTTTCCTCTGGCTTAGTTGTTGGAAATTGTGTTTGCGCAACGACTTCAAAGTCTTCATTACCAACAGCACAAATAAACTTTGTACCACCTGCCTCAACACTACCATATAATTTTGTCATATTTTACCTCATTCTTAATACAGAAAGAGGTTGATGTTAATCAACCCCTTTTGTTTGAAGGGAAAACTCCCTTATTTGACTTGTAATAACTCGCTACCTTCTTGAACATTGCCACTTGCCAATGTTTCAACTGCTACAAAATCTGCTGTATTGGTTACGATTACCATTGTCGTATCATCAAGACCTGCATCCGCAATCGCTTTAGAATCAAATGTTCCAAGCACATCACCTGCTTTAACAGTTTGATTGGCTTTCACCTTTTGAACAAAACCTTTGCCATTCATTGATACGGTATCAATACCAACATGGATAAGAATTTCTGTACCATTAGTTGATTTAATCCCATACGCATGACCTGTTTCAAAGGCAATTTCAACTGTTCCATCAACTGGCGACACAACTTGATTACCAGTTGGTTTAATCGCAATTCCTTTACCCATAGCTTCTGAAGCAAAAACTGGGTCATTAACGTCTTTTAAGTCAACAACTTGACCTGCAAGTGGAGCAAAAAGCGTTTCTTCCTTGACTACAACCTCTGTAGCTGCTACTGGAGCAACTTGAGGTGTCTCAGACTTTTTTACGTCTTTTACCTCATCTTCATAACCAAAGAAGTAGGTCAAACCAAATCCTGCTGCAAATGACACAGCAACCATTAGTAAGTATTGGAACAATTGACCATTTAGGTAAAGAAGCGTTCCAGGAATAATTGTAATACCAAATCCTGTACCTGCAAGACCTAAGATAGAAGCTACTGCACCACCGATAGCACCTGCAATCAATGATAAGAAGAATGGCTTACGGAAACGTAAGTTAACCCCGAAGATAGCTGGTTCAGTAATTCCCAAAAAGGCTGAAAGAGCTGCTGGGAAAGCAAGAGCTTTTAATTTAGGATTTTTCGTTTTCACACCAACCGCTACTGTTGCAGCTCCTTGAGCTGTCATTGCTGCTGTGATAATAGCGTTAAATGGATTAGCACCTGTATTGGCAACCAATTGTGATTCTAGCAAATTGAAGATATGATGAACACCTGATACAACGATAATCTGATGAACTCCACCAATTAGCAAACCACCAAGTCCAAATGGTAAAGCAAGTAGGCCTTGTGTGGCAACTAGAATGCCTTTTTCAACCACATGGAATACTGGACCAATCACAAATAGACCAAGTAATGACATCACAAGAAGTGTGATAAATGGTGTCAATAGCAAGTCAAGTACTTCTGGTACAACCTTGCGTACTGCTTTTTCAAATTTAGCACCAATAATACCAATGATAAAGGCTGGTAAAACTGATCCTTGTAAACCAACAACTGGAATGAAACCAAAGAACGTCAAGGGTTTAACATCACCACCTGAAGCAACTGCCCAAGCATTTGGTAATTGCCCTGCAATTAGCATCATCCCCAAAACAAGACCAATTGTTTGGTTACCACCAAATACACGGAAAGTTGACCATACAACCAAGGCTGGTAAAACAATAAAGGCTGTATCTGTCAAGATTTGAGAGTAAACATTCAAATCTTCCGGCAAGGTATAACCCAAAGCTCCCAACAAACCACGAAGCCCCATAAACAAACCAGTCGCTACAATTGCTGGAATAATTGGAACGAAAACATCACCAAACGTACGAACGGCACGTTGGAACCAGTTACCTTGTTGAGCTGCTTCTGCTTTTTGCTCACCTGTCGTTGCTGTTGGCAAACCTAAAGCAACCACTTCATCATAAATTTTATTAACAGTTCCAGTACCAAAAATCATTTGGTATTGACCTGAATTGAAGAAAGCACCTTGAACTTTCTCAATATTTTCTGCTTTTTCTTTGTCAATCTTCGACTCATCAACAACCATGATTCTCAAACGTGTCGCACAATGAGCAACACTTTTAACATTCTCACGACCACCGACAGCCTCGATGACTTCTTTTGCAATTTGCTTGTTATCCATTTTGCAAAAAACTCCCTCTATATAAATTTTTCTTACCGAGTGTAAGCGTTTCACTCGTTATTACAACTATTATTTTATCATGATTAAAAAATATGTCAAGCGTTTTGCAGAAATTATTTTTTAATTTAGCAAAAAGATTGATTTTTTAGCAGAAAACGTTTACTATATAGTTAGAAGAAGTATTTTAGATTAGAAAGAGGATAACTCATGGTAACCTTACCAACAGAAATTCGTTACAAGCCTTATCATCAATGGACTGAAAAAGAAATTCAAGACATTAAAAACAATATTGCTAAATCACCTTGGAGAGCCAATTATCACCTAGAGGCAAAAATGGGACTTCTTAATGACCCCAATGGATTCTCTTATTTTGACGGTAAATTTCACCTTTTTTATCAAAATTTTCCTTTTGCTGCCAGTCACGGTTTGAAACAATGGGTACATACTACCAGTACTGACCTTGTTCATTTCACAGAAACAGGTGTTACCATTCAACCAGATACACCACTAGATAGCCATGGGGCTTATTCTGGCTCAGCCTATGAAGTTGACGACAAACTCTTCATCTTCTATACAGGCAATGTTCGTGATGAAAACTGGGTGCGTACTCCTTTACAAATTGGTGCTTTCATGGATAAAGACGGACAAATCGAGAAAATTAAAGACATCCTTATCCCACCTGCTACAGATGCTACTGAACATTTTCGTGATCCACAAATTTTCAAATATCAAGATCAGTTTTACGCTATCGTTGGTGCACAAAATCATGACAAACAAGGCTTTATCAAATTATATCAAGCTATTGATAATGACGTTACCAAGTGGCAGGAAGTCGGTAATTTAGATTTTGCTGGCACTGGCAGTGAATACATGATTGAATGTCCAAATTTAGTCTTTGTTGACAATCAACCAGTTTTACTCTACAGTCCCCAAGGTCTAGACAAATCTGAACTAAACTATGACAATATTTATCCAAACACTTATAAAGTATGTCAAGCGTTAGACACAAAAACAGCTACGCTCATCAAACCTTCACCAATCTACAATCTTGATTATGGCTTTGAAGCTTATGCTACTCAAGCCTTTAACATGCCTGATGGCACTGCTTATGCTATCAGTTGGATTGGCTTACCAGACGTTGATTACCCAACAGATACTTATGACTATCAAGGAGCTATGAGTCTGGTTAAAGAATTACACATCAAAAATGGTAAACTCTATCAACAGCCTGTCGCTGCTATGACAAACTTACGTCAAAGCCAAGAAATTCTAGCCAATAAAACAAGCACCAATAACTGCTACGAACTAGAATTTGAAGTCGCTGAAAATAGCCAAGCTGAATTACTTCTATTTACTGATACCAATAACAATGGTCTAAAAATCACTACTAATACTGAGAAGGGAACATTCCAAATTGATCGCTCTCAAGTTGGTGAACAATATGCTCTTGAATTTGGTACCAGTCGGAGCTGTTCAATTCCTAAACAACAGACAAAAATACGCCTGTTTGTTGACAAATCCATCTTTGAAATTTTTATCAATGATGGAGAATATGTCTTAACTGGTCGTGTCTTTCCAAATCAAGAACAAACAGGCATTTACTTAAATTCTAATAACATATCAGGAAATTTCTATCAATTGAAAGGATAACACCATGGTTGCTAAACTAACAGACGTTGCTGAACTAGCTGGAGTCAGTCCAACAACCGTTTCTCGTGTCATTAACAACAAAGGCTACCTTTCTGAAAAAACAATTAACAGAGTTAAAGAGGCCATGAAAACTCTAGGCTACAAGCCCAATAATCTCGCTCGTAGCCTACAAGGAAAGTCAGCTAAACTAATTGGACTCATCTTTCCTAATATTAGTAACATTTTTTATTCTGAACTCATTGAATACCTGGAAATTGAACTGTTTCGTCAAGGTTATAAGGTTATCATTTGTAATAGTCAAAATGATCCTAAAAAAGAAAAAGAATACCTAGAAATGTTGGCTGCTAATCAAGTAGATGGAATCATCTCCAGCAGCCATAATCTTGGTATTGATGATTATGAAAAAGTCGAAGCAGCCATTGTTGCCTTTGACCGCAATCTCGCACCAAATATTCCAGTCGTTGCATCAGATAATTTTGAAGGAGGCAAATTAGCCGCTCAAAATCTAATAAAGGTGGGGTGTCAAAAGATTATTATGATTACTGGGAATGATAATTCTAACTCTCCTACCGGCTTGCGTCATGCTGGTTTTTATAGCATTTTACCAGAAGCATCAGTTTTCAACATTCCTAGTCACTTCTCAGCTATTCGTAAAGAAATGGAAATTAAAAATATTCTTCTAGAAGAAAAACCAGATGGAATTTTTGTTTCAGATGACTTAACAGCTATTTTAGTGATGAAAATTGCTCAAGATTTAGAGATTACAATCCCAGAACAATTAAAAATCATCGGTTATGACGGCACTAATTTCGTTGAAAAATATTTTCCACAATTAACAACCATTAAACAACCTATTCAAGAAATTGCCGTACTTTGTGTCGAAATCTTATTAAAACAAATCGCCAAAGAAAATGTTAATAAAGATTACATTCTACCTATTAGTTTATTACCTGGTTCTAGTATTTAACTCAAGTTAGCTTATTCTAACTTGAGTTTTTCATTATAATCTGAAAATAAAAAGCATTGAGAATAGTCTCAATGCTCCATCTACTCCGCCAGTAGGACTCGAACCTACGACATCATGATTAACAGTCATGCGCTACTACCAACTGAGCTATGGCGGAATATCAATAGCTAAGCGACTACCTTATCTCACAGGGGGCAACCCCCAACTACTTCAGGCGTGCTAGGGCTTAACTGCTGTGTTCGGCATGGGTACAGGTGTATCTCCTAGGCTATCATCACTTAACTACTCTGATT
>NZ_VOHO01000006.1:0-69024 GCF_007859175.1 Streptococcus sp. sy010
TTATTAACAGGTTATTCTCATAACCCGCACTTGGTTCGTCTTATTCAGTTCTCAAAGGTCTTAACGTCACCTCTCAGGCGACAACTATTACATTCTATCAAACTATAAACCACATGTCAACTACTTTGTCAAAAAAAATTAAAAAAAAATTAAAATACGTTATTTTTAATAACATGATTAGAAAAAACTCCTAAATTTTAGGAGTTTTTTTGTTTACATCATATTATATAAAAGTACAGCTAATACTGCCCCTACAAGAGGACCTACTACAGGAATCCAAGAATATGACCAATCCGAATCACCTTTTCCTTTAAGTGGCAGTACTGCATGCATCAAACGAGGACCTAAATCACGCGCTGGATTAAGAGCATAACCAGTGGTTCCTCCTAAAGATAAACCTAATCCCCAAATAGTGAACGCTACACAAATAGTTCCTAAACCATTGACCATATCATAGAATCCAAAACTTAGAATAGCTAATACTAAAACAAATGTTCCTAAGATTTCACTGAGAAGATTCGCACCTGTGCTTCTAATAGCTGGACCTGTAGCAAAAGTTGCTAACATACCTGCTGGATCTTGACTTGCTTCTTCGTAATGAGGTTTATGCATCAACCAAACTAGAGTTGTTCCTAGCATAGCGCCAAGCATTTGAACAATAGTATAGGTGAAGAATGTGCCAAAACTGATATCACCTTTAACTGCAAATGCTAATGAAACAGCCGGATTTAAATGAGCTGGCCCTAGATTCCCTGAGATATAAGCCGCAATCATAACTGCAAATGCCCAACCTGCTGTAATAACAATCCAACCAGCATTATTATTTTTAGTTTTTGGTAGAACGACACCTGCAACAACTCCATTACCAAGTAAAACTAATAAGGTTGTTCCTAAAAATTCTCCAAATACATCCATTCCCATCAATACACTCCGTTTCTATTTATTTTTTAAATGAACTAAATCATTTTCAGAAATAGCTTGATTTAATGCAGATGCCATTGCTTCTTTTTCTTCTACACTCCAGTCATAGTAACGAGCCATTTCCTCCAAGACTGGTTCGACTAATGATGTCATCTTTTCACGCATAAAGAGCATGTAGTTTGTTCGACGTAAGAAGAAATCTACTGGACTAAGTGCCATTTCATGACGCATGGCATAATGCAAAGACAAGGTTTCTGACAAGGTTAGACCATCTGCTTGTTTCACTGTTTCAGCTAAAGCGTAAACTTTTGGTGCATTTGATCCATAAAGATTAGCATGGTAGCGTGCTTCTTCTGGACTAAGCCCCTTTAATACACCTAGCTGTGCATAGGCTTCTAGCTCTTTTTCGACATTATTGGAATTGAGTTCTCCCCCTGAAACAGGATAGGTTTCTGAGTTAATCAAGTTAAACTGACGACCGTGTTCATTGGCAAGCAATTCTAAAATCAACTCCATTGCTCCTTTGGCCATCTTACGATAGTCCGTGATTTTTCCACCTGAGAGAGTAATTAAACCATTAGCATCACGCTCCAAACTTGAACCACGAGAAACTGCTGACGGGTCAAGAGCTTTTTCTGATAAACTACCTTCCAAGCGAGTGACAACTGTTTCTACTTCTTCTCTAGTCTTTTCATGAGCTAGGTAATCCTGAACTGCTCCAATTAACTGATCAAAACTCTCATCGGTCATTTTGCCACTGTTACCACCATTATAATCAGACGCACTGTTACCAGATAGAAGTGGACGCAAACCTGCCCAAGCACTTTCAATATCGTCCATGGTCAATTGAGATTCTGGGAAACGATTATTGACAATTTCAAGTAGATAATCTACATCTTCTTGACTCACTTGTGGGTGAGCTAAGTCACCTTTATAATCAGTGTCTGTTGTTCCGAAGTAGGTCTTATCTTCCCTTGGAAGAACAAAAATCATCCGACCATCATTAAGCCCACTGTCAAAATAAATTGGTTGTGGCACTTGTAAACGACTTTGATCGACAACTAAATGCACACCTTTAGTTGGACGAATCTTATAGACTTTTTCTTGTTTAGATAGATTACGGACTTCATCACTCCAAGGTCCGGTCGTATTGATTACCAAACGAGCTTTCACTTCTAAAGTTTCATTTGTTAATAAATCTCGTGCAACGACACCAACGACCTTATCTCCATCGTAAAGGAAATCTTCTACCTTAACATGATTAGCAATCAAAGCACCATCTCGATTAGCCCGCTTGATATTTTCAATAACTAGACGAGCGTCATTATTACGATAATCGAGATAAACACCGCCTCCCAATAAACCTTCTTTTTTCAAATGAGGCACACGTTCTAACACTTCTTCGCGACTAAGCACCTTATTGGCAAGAGGAGTATTATTCACATTTGCTAATAAATCATAAAGATCCATGGCAACTTTAAGACGGAACAAACTAAATGTTGACCCTTCCTCTTCATAAACTGGCAAAAGCATAGGATCCGGTTTAGGAATATGTGGGGCGATGCGTTGTACCACTGCTCGTTCAGAAACCGTATCTGCCACCACTTCAACATCAAATTGTTTTAGGTAACGCAGACCTCCGTGAACAAGTTTAGTTGAACGACTACTTGTTCCTTGAGCAAAATCTTGCATTTCCAAAAGCCCAGTGTCCAAACCACTAGCTGCTGCTTGCAAAGCTAAGCCAGCACCTGTAATCCCTCCACCGATAATCAATAGGTCTAGAGTTCGCTCTTGCATTTTTTTTAGGGATAATTGACGTGTTGTTTTTGAAAATTCCATAGGCTTCTCCTATTCTGCAAAAACTTGAGTCGCTTTAACTGCTTTTTTCCATCCATTATACAGTTGCTCTTTGCGTGAATCATTCATACTTGGCGTAAAGAGTTCGCCTGTTTCATTAAGGGCTTTCAATTCTTCCATATCTTTCCAATACCCAACAGCCAAACCTGCTAGGAATGCCGCACCTAAAGCTGTTGTTTCCAAATTCTTAGCACGCGCAATATCAATACCTAAAATATCAGACTGGAATTGCATCAAGAAACTATTCATGGCTGCACCACCATCAACTTTTAGAACTTGAATGTCAATACCAGAGTCCACACGCATAGTATCAATAACGTCACGAACTTGATAAGCGATTGATTGCAAGGTTGCTTTGACAAAATCTTCCTTACTTGTTCCACGAGTTAGACCAAAGACTGAACCGCGTGCATCTGAGTTCCAATACGGAGCACCCAATCCAGTGAAGGCTGGTACGACATAAACTTCATCGTCACTGCTTGATGAACGAGCCAAGCCTTCTGACTCTGGTGAAGCACTCACCATTCGTAAACCATCACGTAACCATTGCACTGCACTTCCTGCAATAAAGATCGAACCTTCTAAAGCATAATAAACCTTGCCATTAATGCCATAACCAATTGTGGTTAACAGTTTATTTTCAGAAATCTGCATTTTCTCGCCAGTATTCATCACAATGAAAGAACCTGTGCCATAGGTATTTTTAACCATACCTGGTTCAAAAGCAAGCTGACCAAATAGGGCTGCTTGTTGATCCCCTGCCATACCTGAGATTGGCACTTCACCGCCATAGAAGTGGAATGGTGCTGTGTGACCATAAATTTCTGAATTTGATTTCACTTCAGGCAACATAGCTTTAGGAATATTAAGAATTTCAAGAATCTCATCATCCCATTTAAGTTCTTCGATGTTATACAGCATTGTTCGTGCTGCATTTGAATAATCCGTCACATGAGATTTGCCATCTGTTAATTTCCAAACCAACCAAGTATCAATCGTACCAAAAAGTAACTCACCTTTTTCAGCACGTTCTTGAGCACCTTCTACATGGTCTAAAATCCAGCGAACCTTAGTGGCTGAGAAGTAGGCGTCAATGACCAACCCTGTTTTTTTATGAAATAGTTCTTCATAGCCGTCTTTTTTCAACTGGTCAGCTAGATGAGCTGTTTGACGAGATTGCCAAACAATCGCATTATAAATTGGCAGACCTGTCGCCTTATCCCAAACCACTGTCGTTTCACGCTGGTTGGTAATTCCAATCGCTTCAATCTGTGATGGTTTAACACCACTTTCAATAAAAGCACCTGCAATAACAGACTGAACAGAATTCCAAATTTCATTAGCATTGTGTTCTACCCAACCGGCTTGTGGGAAAATTTGTGTGAATTCTTTTTGACTTGAACTAACCTTTTCACCTTTTTTATTAAAGATAATAGCACGTGAACTAGTTGTCCCTTGGTCAATTGCCATAATGTATTTTTCTTCAGTCATCTGAAACCCTCCTTGTTTCATGCGATTTATTGTTTACGCTTTCATTTTATCAAAAAAAGAAAAGCGCAAGCTATCATCTTTTTTAAAGACATTAAAAAATATTGATAGATTTTCACAAACTTCTTTTCTTTGTCACTTCTTCTTGCAACCAATAAGCAATTTTTTCTCGATCTGCTGACTGAAATGTAGCAGGCAAACGATAAATTGGATAGGGGACAGATTCACAAAAAGTTGAACTAACTACTAGACCATCATAGACCTGATCTTTTTCATAAGACAAGACATCCAGATAAGGAAAACTAGCCAATTCTTCTTTCAGCACCAACTTAACTAAGTCAAGCATAAGTGAATCACCCGTTAGGGCCAATCCTAAACGATAAACTTTTTGAACTGGCTTGGTTAAATAAGCTAGCAAGGCCAAGAAATGCCAACGATAACGCAAGATTTCTTCTCTTTGTCCCTCATCATCTGGAAAAAATTCTTGCGCCAGTTGGAGATGACTTGGCTTAATCAGAGAAATAAAATAAGACTGATTCACATCATACTCTTGGGTAAACAACCACAAACTTCCCTTGAAAAAATAAGCTTGATGCAACAGTTGGCTTAAAACATCATTAACGACATCTGGCAAGGGCCAACCACAAATTTCTTCCTTTCTTAGACAGTGAATCAATTTAGTTAATTGGTCAACCACGGGTCCTCCAAAGCCTAGTAAAAAATTCATGTTATGGCGAGGAAGTATTCCCTTGGAAACAAGAAAGGCAAATAAAGAGTAGGCTTCAACTTGATCTAATTCTACAGCATAGCGACTAAAATAGCGCAGACAAGCCTTTTCCAATCGTTGAAAAAATGTATTCTGCTGATAAGGAATCAGAAGATTTGTTAACACACGACTATCTTTTTTACCACCTGGCCAACGTTTATGGCTAATATAAAACCACAAACTTAAATCTTGCTTTGCTTCAGCAGTCAAACTAGACTGACACAGACGTTCAATCAGTTGGACTTCTCTTTGGATGGTAACTGAGCTTGATATGATTTGTTGTTTACTTAGCGACCAAGTTTGTGAATATAGCAACCAGTAGAAATATCTAATCTGATGTTCTGAACCTTGCCAGTGACCGTTAGAAATATTCAAATTAAATTCAGCTAAAAGCTCGTTCAAGCCTGCCAAATGACGATGCAGGGTCGCCTCACTAATTGACAAGGTCTGGCATAATTCTTGAATACTAAAACTATTCTGTTCCAATAAATAATTGATGATTTGATATTTAATCGAACGCGTTAAAAAAGAGTTCAACAACTCTGACCACTCTAAATTGACTGGTAACTCAAGTTGACAATAATCTTCTTTTAAAGTGATGTGGATGGCTAGCGTATCCAGTAAAACTTGCTCGTGAAAACTGTCAATGTACTTACGAATGGTTGATTTTGATAAAGATACTGCTTGTGATAACTCCTTGAGGGTCACTGGTTCTGCACAATTTCTCAAATGACATAGCATACGATAACTACCAGCATCTGCTTTTTCCATTAAGTCAACAATTTGCATTAGCTCCTCCGTTCCACTAAACTTTTTAGCATAATTTGATGAAGATGATAAAATAGCTCAGTCTGTCCTAGACTAAACAGAAAATCTTGAAAGACCAAATCTTCGTCTGTTTTTTGCTCTGCCATTGCCAATACCAAAGGTTGAAATAAGGTTAAACAATTTTGTTTAGAAAGAGCTTGTGCGCCCAAAAGACGACCTGTTTCTTTTGCCACAACTAATCTAATAAAAATCTGATCAGTCACATGAGAAGAAAAGGAAGCTTGGTAATCAATACAAGCGATGTCTTGTTCAAAAATAGCCTCTTCTGCTGTCAAGCCCAAGGCCGTTCGATACCAACTATACTGTTTATGGGCGACCAATTGAGTAGAGAGTGGCAAGCTATAAGTAGATTCCCACAAATTATAAGCTGCTAAACTCCCTGTTTTCAAAGCTGTATTGATTAAAGGCCGATAGACCAAATTATTTTCTGACAACAAAGGAACTCGAATTAAATCACCAACTGCGAAAATTTCTGGTATGGCTGTTCTTAAATAGGTATCGACTTCAATGGTTTGATCAGGTGATAAAATGGGTAACTGCTTAACTAAAGCACTATTAGGACGGAAACCGGCACATAATAAAATCAAGTCAACAGTTACCGATTGACAATCCGTTACCAATCTCAAGCCAGAATCAACTTGCTCAATCGTATGCACGCGTTCTTGACAAAACAGATTTAACCCTGCTTTCTTCATATCGTTTAACATGGGACTTAAAAAATCGGCATCAAAAAAATTAAAATCTAAACTCTCCTGTGCCTCAAAAAGATAGACCTTTTTACCTAGCTTCAAACAGGTTTCACTGGTTTCAATACCAATCTGACCAGCTCCAATAACTGCAATTCGTTCTGCTTTAGCCAATAAAGTCTTAGCTTCTTGACTTTCTTGATAGGTCTTACAAGATAAAACACCCGGCAAATGACTTCCCTTGATGTAGTCTGACATTTGACGAGAACCCATAGCCAAAATAAGACGATCATAAACAAGACAATAACCATTATCCAATAGTAACCTTTGACGACTGGCATCAATATCGATAACTTCCTGTCCTAAGTACAACTTGATTCCTGAATTTTCGACAACTTTCTTATTAAAAAACTCTTGATTGTCACTAGCCATCTGATGTTTCAAAGACCAACTAAAAGAATTGGGCATATAGGCCAGTTTTTCTTGACGTTCAATCACACTAACCTCTGCTTTAGGATATAGTTCTTTTGCTTTTAAAGCTGCAGCAATTCCTGCAAAAGAACCTCCAATTATCACAATTTGAACCATAGTTTCTCCCACCTTCTTTCACTTTAACTATATCAGAATGTCATATAAAAATAAAGAAATAAAAAACAAGTCCCTCTCAGGACTTATTATATTAAAGGATCTATTAACGTAGTCAAATACGATTCTTCTTGGTTTCCTCTTATCACTAACCCTTCTCTAGCACATTGCAGCAATCTCAGAGCAAAAGCTTTCAAGTTGGATTCTTCTTGAGAATCCAAGTTATTATTAGCTACCTTGGTTCGTAAACTTTTCACCTGTGAAATTGATTCTTGGTGTTCATCTAAAATCTGCTCCAACTGATCTAAGTTTACCAAAAGACCTAGATGAAAAGCGGCCGATGCAAAAGTTCGATTAAAAGATTGACAACAAACACTGCGAAACTCAACTGTGCCACGTCGAGTTAGGAGTTGATAGTGATAACTACGATGATGCTCCAAATCCTCTGGTAACGGTTTTATCTGATGTTTTTTTCCTGTCAAATCAAAGACATCAATATATTTTTGATGTAAGTAATCTTTAACTTGAATTGGTGGAAAATAGTAGATTTCTCCCTCACGCATCACATAGAATAAACTTGATTGGCTGAGATAATTAAGAAAATCATGTTCAGATTGAAAAGATTGTGGATAAAGACCGATATTTTCCTTGAAAAAACCATGCATAGACGCTTCCCAAAAATAATCTCTTGCCAGTGACAGTTGCAACCCATCATGAATAAACGATGAATTAGCAAATAAGTAGGCCTTGACGGCTTCAAGTTGATTAAAAGCATTTAGCACTCGCAAATAATTAGTCTTTGAAACATCTAATTGGACCTGACTGCCACAAATAAAGCCACCATAATCTCTATAAGGATGAAAATTTTGTTGTGGATAACAACTAGACATACTTAAATATTGTGTTAGCATTTGATAACGTGGTGTGTCAACCGAACGATTATCATTTATTTTCCAGCTTGGATGAATACCTTGCCCCTGTAAAGCATGATGATGTTTTCTTAAAAAACCTTGAATCACCTTCATATATTGCTGGAAACGTTCTTCCACCTGCTGTATCGTCTCTGAACGTCCAAAGGCAATTTCTAAAATATTGTAAGAAACCTCAAATAATATTTGATCCTGACTAACAGAATCTAAGAGCTGGATTGGGTTGCCGTTAACATCTCTTTGAATAATGTCAAAACCCAAACAATCTGCCAGATGAACCAATAATTTTTTTGTTACTTGAATATCCGTAGCTTGACCACTCAGATTAACAATCGGAAACTCTAACTCAATTCCAAGATAAAGTTTTGGATTATCTTTCAAATGCTCCAAGTAGGCTTTTTTCAAAAGCTCTATTTCAGGTCTAGTCATCAACTTTACCTCTTTTATAATTTTCTCACTATTATATCAAATTTTTGAAAAAAGTAAAACGCCTGCTTACGACATATTTCTAAATTAGAGATATTTCGTAAACAAGCGTTAAGCTCAATTCTATATGATGAGTGTTCCCGCTGAGCAAAAGCTCAGCGGTTGACCAGAGCTAGACTAAGAGACAAGTCTCCAACATCATAACACTCAACAAAATTGATGATATTATACTAATTCAATGATTGCCATTGGTGCAGCATCACCACGACGTGGTTCTGTTTTAAGAATACGAGTGTATCCACCATTGCGTTCAGCATAACGCGGAGCAATCTCTGAGAAAAGTTTTTGAAGCGCAGTTGTAGATGTGTAAGTATCTGTTGCTTCATCATAGTTTTCAGCTGCAATTTCGTTACGTACAAAAGCCGCTGCTTGACGACGAGCATGCAAATCACCACGTTTACCAAGAGTAATCATTTTTTCAACTGTTTTACGGATTTCTTTAGCACGAGCTTCAGTTGTCACGATTGATTCGTTAATCAAAAGATCAGTTGTCAAATCGCGAAGCATTGCTTTACGTTGTGAGCTAGTGCGTCCTAGTTTACGGTAAGCCATTTTGTCCTCCTCTATTATTTTTTATCGTTTCTAAGGCTGAGTCCTAGTTCAGTCAATTTAATCTTAACTTCATCAAGACTCTTACGACCTAAGTTACGAACCTTCATCATTTCAGGTTCAGATTTTTCTGTTAAATCAAGTACAGTATTGATTCCTGCACGTTTCAAACAGTTATATGAACGAACAGATAAATCAAGTTCCTCAATTGTACGTTCTAGTACCTTGTCGTCATTGGTTTTTTCAGTCTCTTTCATCACATCAGCATTCATAGCTACTTCAGTCAGATTAGTAAAGAGATTAAGATGCTCCATTAAAACACGAGCAGATAAACCAAGGGCGTCTTCCGGAATGATTGTTCCATTTGTCATAATTTCGATAGTCAATTTATCAAAACCATCATTGCTACCAACGCGAGCTGGTTCAACTTGATAATTAACTTTCTTAACTGGCGTATAGATTGAATCTACTGCCAAAGTGCCAATCGGAGCATGTTCTTTTTTATTCATCTCAGCAGGAACATAACCACGGTCAGTTGCCACAGTCATACTAGCTTTGAAACTAGCTCCCTCTGCAATGGTAAAAAGATAATGATCTGGATTAACAATTTCAATATCACTATCTGTCAAGATATCACCGGCAGTTACTTCTGCTGGGCCTTGAACATCAAGTTCAATCACTTTTTCGTCTTGGACGTAAGATTTTACAGCAAGTCCTTTAATATTAAGGATAATTTGCATCACGTCTTCACGAACACCTGGTACTGTATCAAACTCATGTAAAACGCCATCAATTTTGATTGATGTAATTGCTGCACCTGGTAAAGATGACAACAACACACGACGAAGTGAATTACCTAAAGTTGTACCATAACCACGTTCCAAGGGCTCGATGACAAACTTGCCATAATCTTTATTTTCATCAATTTTTGTTATTATTGGTTTTTCAAACTCAATCATTTTCTATACTCCCTCGACAAACGAATCTTGTGTATTAGGTTTAATTATGATTACACACGACGACGTTTTGGAGGACGAGCACCATTATGTGGCACAGGAGTCACATCGCGGATAGCAGTCACTTCAAGACCTGCCGCTGCAAGAGCACGAATAGCTGACTCACGACCTGAACCAGGGCCTTTTACAGTTACTTCAACTGTTTTCAAACCATGTTCTTGTGCAGATTTAGCTGCTGCTTCCGACGCCATTTGAGCTGCAAATGGTGTTGATTTACGAGAACCTTTGAAACCAAGTGCACCAGCTGAAGACCATGCAACTGCATTACCATGCACATCTGTAATCATAACAATTGTGTTGTTAAATGTCGCGTGAATATGTGCAATACCAGACTCGATATTCTTTTTCACACGACGTTTACGTGTTGGTTTAGCCAATTTTTTTACCTCCTATTTTATTTTTTCTTACCTGCAATCGCAACAGCTTTACCTTTACGAGTGCGAGCGTTGTTTTTAGTGTTTTGTCCACGGACAGGAAGTCCACGACGGTGACGGATTCCACGGTATGAACCGATTTCCATCAAACGTTTAATGTTCAAAGTTACTTCACGACGAAGGTCACCTTCAACCTTGATCGCATCCACTTCACGACGGATTGCATCTTCTTGATCTGGTGTCAAATCTTTTACACGAACATCTTCTGAAATTCCAGCTGCTGCCAAGATTTTTTTAGATGTTGCAAGTCCGATACCATAAACATAAGTCAATGAAATCACTACGCGTTTATCATTTGGAATATCAACTCCAGCAATACGAGCCATATCTTCTCCTTTCTATTTTATCCTTGACGTTGTTTGTGTTTTGGATTTGTTGGACAAATTACCATAACACGACCGTGACGACGAATAACTTTGCAATATTCGCAAATTGGTTTAACCGATGGTCTTACCTTCATGTTTTAATCCCTCCAATTATTTCGTTATTTAAAGCGGTATGTGATGCGTCCACGCGTCAAATCGTACGGACTCAACTCAACAGTCACGCGATCACCCACTAAAATACGAATATAATTCTTGCGGATTTTCCCTGATACTGTTGCTAAAATTTGATGCCCATTTTCCAATTCAACGGTAAACATGGCGTTAGGAATGGTTTCAATAACCTTACCTTCAATTTCAATCACATCTTCTTTTGCCACACAAAAGTCCCCCTTTAAATTTCGATTTGATGCCCTCTCCATAGAGAGGTAACAATTATAGTCAGACTAGACTATTTTAGCATGATTCTTTTAGATATGCAAGTGAAAATCACTAATTACTTGATTGAATCAACTGCTTTTTCAATATCAGCAAAAACATTTGCAATTTCTTGGTCGCCTTCAATAGCTGATACCAAGCCAAGCTCACGATAATGAGCAATAATTGGCTCACCTTGAGCAATATTTACTTCTAAGCGATTTTTAACCGTTTCTGGCTTGTCATCTTCACGTTGGTAGAACTCACTTGCTCCACAAGTATCACAAACATTTTCCACTTTAGTTGGGTTGAAAACCTTATGATAGGTTGCACCACAAGCACGACACATGTAGCGACCACTTAGACGATCTACCAAAATACTTGGATCAATCTCAATGTTAATCACACCATCCAGCGTCAAGCCCAACTCTAACAAGGTTTTATCTAAGGCCTGAGCTTGTTCAATTGTTCGTGGATAACCATCCAACAAGAAACCATTTTCAGCAATATCTGCTTGTGCTAAACGTTCTTTGACAATACCATTTGTCACTTCATCTGGAACAAGATTACCTGCATCAATATATGATTTGGCTAGTTTCCCCATCTCTGTTTGATTTGCCATAGCTGCACGAAACATATCACCTGTTGAAATATGGATTAGGTTAAATTGTTCAACCATCTTAGCTGCTTGCGTTCCTTTACCAGCACCTGGTAAGCCCATGATTAAAAGATTCATGTTACTCTCCTTATTTTGTTTTCAAATAAAGCTGCCACATTTGACAGACTTATTAAAAAACAAAATAGAAGGGATTGTGGATAGCCTCCTAACAATCCCTATTTAGATAGTTTCCCATCCTATTTTGTTTAACATTTTTATTTTGATGTATTCATAAAGCCTACATACTTACGCTTCAAGAGATAACCTTCAAGTTGTTTCATACCATCAATTCCTGTCGAGATTAGGATTAACAGACTGGTTCCCCCTAAAGCCAAGCCCGAAGATAGACCAAAAATTTGTTGAGCCACAATCGGACTGAGGGCAATAAAGGCCAAGAAAATCGAACCAATAGTTGCTAAACGTTTCAAAAGACCAGACATATATTTTTCTGTTTCAGGCCCTGGACGAACCCCTATAATATAAGCTGAACTCTTTTGCAAGTTTTCTGCTGTTTTTTCTGGATTAACCTGAACAAAAGTGTAAAAGAATGAAAACAGGATAATCAGAACAGCATAGACTAGCATCCCTACAGGCGTTCGAAAATCAAATAAGCTCTGTAAAGTCGTTAACCACGGTCGGTCTGCTCCTCCAAGAAATGGTAAAATTGTACTTGGAATGCTAGTGATCGAACTAGCAAAGATAACCGGAATAACTCCCGCTGGATTAACTTTCAAAGGCAAGTAAGAGTTTGAAGACGCTCCCTGAGCTAATTTAGTGTATTGAATCGGAATCTTATACTCCGCTTGTTGAATAAAGGTTGTAAAGAAAACAACCAACAGAACGGCCAAGACTAAAATTCCTACATAAATGAGCGAGTTTTTAATATCACTTGAGCGAACATTGACAAAATAATCTTCATAAATTGCACTAATTGCACCTGGTAAAGATGAAACAATACCTGAGAAGATAATCATTGACACCCCATTACCGTACCCCTTATCTGTAATTTGCTCACCTAACCAAGTAACAATCACACTACCTGCTGTTAGAATTGAACCAATCAAGAGATAGGTTTGTATATTCGGGTTTTTGACCAAAGCTGCTCCAGACAAGCTGTTAAAACCTGCAGTGATACCTACTGATTGAATAAAGGCAAGTACCAAGGCAATATAGCGAGTCGCTTGATTCAACTTACGACGACCAACTTCACCTTGCTTACCCCACTCAACAAATTTAGGCATAATGTCCATTTGTAAGAGCTGAACAACGATGGATGCGGTAATGAAAGGACTAACTCCCATTGAAAATACTGAAAAGTTTTTCATGGCATTACCACTAACTAAATTAAACATGTTCAAAAATGGTAAATCACTTAGCTGAGCTAAACTTTGGGCATTGATGCCAGGAACCGTGATATGCGTCCCTAAACGAAATACAAAAATAATAAAAATGGTAAATAGAATTTTTTTACGGAGATTTTTAATCCGTAAAGCATCCTTGAGTAACTTAAAGAACATTAGTCGTCCTCCTCAATTAGATGACTTCTACTGAACCACCTTTTGCAGTGATCGCTGCTTCAGCAGATTTTGAGAATTTAGCTGCTTTGACAGTCAATTTCTTAGTCAACTCACCATTTCCAAGAATTTTCACACCTGATTTTTCAGCACGAACAATTCCGGCTTCCTTAAGAACAACTGGTGTTACTTCTGTACCATCTTCAAAGACATTCAATTGATCAAGGTTAACCAAAGCATACTCTTTTGCATTAACGTTAGTGAATCCACGTTTTGGCAAACGACGGAACAACGGTGTTTGTCCACCTTCAAAACCTAGACGAACGCCACCGCCGCTACGAGCTTTTTGACCTTTTTGACCACGACCAGAAGTTTTACCATTACCTGATGATGTTCCACGACCAACACGGTTACGAGTTTTACGAGAACCTTCTGCAGGTTTTAGTTCATGAAGTTTCATTTAATTTTCTCCTTAAATATCATTGCTAGCGCTGATTGTTTGGGGAAGGAACCCCAAACCTCAACTCGCTTATTTTTTTGCAAGATAAGGTTGAGACCCTGCCCAACCCATCTCTTTATTAACTTAATTTAATCCGTAAACTAGCTTAGTTCACTTCTTCAACAGTAACCAAATGAGATACTGTGTTAATCATACCACGAATTGCTGGGTTGTCTTCTTTAACAACTGAGCTATTCAATTTACCAAGTCCAAGAGCAACAACTGTTTTACGTTGTGCAGGGATACGACCGATTGGAGACTTAGTCAAAGTAATTTTAATTTGAGCCATGTGAATCTCCTTTCTTATGCCAAGTCAGAAACTGAAATGCCACGAAGAGCAGCAACTTCTTCTGCACGTTTCAATTGTTTCAAACCTTCAACAGTTGCACGAACAATGTTGATTGGTGTGTTTGAACCAAGAGATTTTGAAGTAATATCAGCAATACCTGCTAATTCCACAACGGCACGAACAGCACCACCTGCGGCAACTCCAGCCCCTTCAACAGCTGGTTTCATCAAGACACGAGCACCACCAAATTCTGAGTGTACTTCGTGAGGAATTGTTGTACCAACCATTGGAACTTCGATTAAGTTTTTCTTAGCGTCTTCAACTGCTTTGCGAATTGCTTCTGGTACTTCTTGAGCTTTACCTGTACCGAAACCAACACGACCGTTACGATCACCAACAACTACAAGGGCTGCAAAACGAAGACGACGTCCACCTTTAACAACCTTAGTAACGCGGTTAATCCCAACTACGCGCTCTTCAAGTTCAACTGCATTATCTTTAAATGCCATTATTAAGTGTCCTCCCTATTAGAATTTCAATCCGTTTTCACGAGCTGCATCAGCCAACGCTTTAACACGTCCGTGATAGAGATATCCACCGCGGTCAAACACCACTTCAGAAATACCTTTAGCTACTGCACGTTCAGCAACAAGTTTGCCGACAACAACGGCTTGTTCAGTTTTAGTTCCTTTTGAAACTTCTTTGTCAAGAGTTGATGCACTTGCGAGCGTTACACCCGCTACGTCATCAATTACTTGAGCGTAGATGCCTGTATTAGAACGGAAAACGTTCAAACGTGGGCGATCAGCAGTTCCAGAAAGTTTGCCGCGAACGCGTTTATGACGTTTGTGGCGGATTTTGTTTTTATCTGGTTTCGAAATCACAATTTTCACCTCTTAAATATATTTTGCCCAAGGGCAAATGCTGTGCTGTCGATAGTAAGTTGTTGCAAGCTGATAAACAGCTTGCCACAAAACTCCTATACGATTATTTACCTGTTTTACCTTCTTTACGGCGAACGAATTCACCAACGTAGCGAATACCTTTACCTTTGTATGGTTCTGGTGAACGAAGGCTACGAACATAAGCTGCTGTTTGACCAACAACTTCCTTGTTGATTCCAAAAACATTAATTGTTGTTGGAGAAGGTACTTCAAATGTAACACCTTCTGGTGCCACTACTTCATCTTGGTGAGATTTACCAACTGAAAGGACAAGTTTGTTACCTTGAAGTTGAGCACGGTAACCGACACCACGCATTTCAAGTTCTTTTTTGAATCCTTCAGAAACACCCACAACCATGTTGTTCAAGTTTGCACGAGATGTTCCATGGATTGTTTTCATTTCTTTAGAATCATTTGGACGATGAAGGGTTACTTCTGTTCCTTCAATTTTAATTTCAATGTTTTTGTTGAACTCACGAGTAAGCTCACCTTTAGGTCCTTTAACAGTAACCACATTGTCATTGTTGCTGATTTCAACACCAGCAGGCAATGTAATCACTTTATTACCAATACGTGACATATTTTTATTTTCTCCTGTTAAATTATCAAGCCCAATATGGACTAGTTTTCACGGGGTAGCGTTTATTACCAAACGTAAGCAATAACTTCTCCACCAACGTTCTTTTGACGAGCTTCTTTATCTGTCAAAAGACCTTCTGATGTTGAAACGATTGCAATACCAAGTCCGTTAAGGACTTTTGGTAGTTCTTCATGTTTAGCGTAAACACGAAGACCTGGTTTAGAAACACGTTTCAAGTTTGTGATAACACGTTCTCCGTTTTGTCCATATTTCAAGAATACACGAATAACACCTTGTTTGTCATCTTCAACAACTTCAACGTTTTTTACAAAACCTTCACGTTTAAGGATTTCAGCAATCCCTTTTTTAATATTTGAAGCAGGAACTTCTAACACTTCATGTTTTGCTTGATTAGCATTACGAATGCGTGTTAAAAAATCTGCAATTGGGTCTGTCATAACCATGATTTATTTTCTCCTATACTAGTAGTTTGAATAGTTCACTTGCTAGTTAATATTTGCCTGATGGCATATTCTTACCAAGACGCTTTAGTAACGCCTGGGATTTGACCTTTGTATGCTAACTCACGGAAGCAAACACGGCAAAGTTTGAATTTGCGATAAACTGAGTGTGGACGGCCACATTTCTCGCAACGAGTGTAAGCTTGCGTAGAGAACTTAGCTGGACGCTTGTTCTTAGCAATCATAGATTTTTTAGCCATTATATTTACCTCCTATGTTATTTTGCAAAAGGCATACCAAGGCCTTTAAGCAATTCGCGTGACTCTTCGTCAGTATTTGCAGTAGTAACGATAACAATATCCATACCACGAACTTTATCAACATCATCGAAGTTGATTTCTGGGAAGATAAGTTGTTCTTTAACACCTAGTGTGTAGTTACCACGTCCGTCAAATGATTTTGTTGGAACCCCATGGAAGTCACGAACACGTGGCAATGAAACTGATACCAATTTATCCAAGAATTCATACATACGCTCACCACGAAGGGTAACTTTAGCACCGATGGCAACACCTTCACGAAGACGGAAGCCGGCGATTGATTTCTTAGCTTTAGTAATCAATGGTTTTTGACCAGAGATAAGTGCCAATTCAGCTGCAGCTTTTTCCAAGTTTTTAGCATTTGATACAGCATCACCAACACCCATGTTAAGAACGATTTTCTCAACTTTTGGTACAGCCATTACAGAAGTGTAGTTGAATTTCTCTGTCAAAGCAGGGACAACTTCATTAGTGTATTTTTCTTTTAAGCGATTAGCCATTATACTTCTCCTTTCCTTCGTGATTAGTCAAGCACTTCGCCTGATTTTTTGTTGTAACGAACTTTTTTGCCGTCAACAAACTTGTAGCCTACACGACCAGCAACACCGTTTTTGTCCAATACTTGAACGTTTGAAGCGTGGATTGCTGCTTCTTGCTCTACAATAGCTCCTTGAGGGTTTACGCTATTTGGTTTTTGATGTTTCTTAACCATAGCCACACCTTCGACAACAACTTTATTTACTTTTGGAAGTGCTTTAAGAACAACAGCTTCAACACCTTTGTCCTTACCAGCAATTACGCGAACTTTGTCGCCTTTTTTTACAAACATGATTTTCTCCTGATATTTTCTTACGCCCTAAGGGCACCCTGCCTTAACAGACAGGGGACTGAGTTTGTTTTTGATTAAAGTACTTCTGGAGCAAGTGATACAATCTTCATGTAACCACCGTCACGCAATTCACGTGCAACTGGGCCAAAGATACGAGTACCACGTGGGTTTTTATCTTCACGGATAATAACCGCAGCATTGTCATCAAATTTGATGTATGAACCGTCTGGACGACGAGCACCTGTTTTTGTACGAACAATAACAGCTTTGACAACATCACCTTTTTTAACTGCTCCACCTGGTGTTGCTTGTTTTACAGAAGCAACGATAACATCGCCGATGTTAGCAAATTTACGTCCTGAACCACCAAGAACTTTGATAGTCAAGATTTCACGAGCACCGCTATTATCAGCAACTTTTAAGCGAGTTTCTTGTTGAATCATCTCAATTGTCTCCTTTTAGTTTTATTAGATAATAACAGCTTCTTCCACAACTTCTACAAGACGGAAGCGTTTTGTAGCTGAAAGTGGGCGAGTTTCCATGATACGTACGATATCGCCTTCTTTAGCGACATTGTTTTCATCATGTGCTTTGTATTTTTTAGAGTAGTTGATACGTTTACCATAGACTGGGTGGTTACGTTTTGTTTCTACTACAACTGTGATGGTTTTATCCATTTTGTCAGATACAACACGTCCAACAAGGGTTTTACGTTGATTACGTTCCATTATTAGAATACTCCTTTCCCAATCTATTATTTCATTTCAGATTGCACAGTTTTAACACGTGCAATTTGTTTTTTAACTTCGTCCAAACGTGCAGTTTTATCAAGTTGGCCTGCTGCTGCTTGGAAACGAAGGTCAAACAATTCTTTTTTGAGTTCGTTTTCTTTTTTAGCAAGCTCTTCTTGAGACAAGCCACGAAGCTCTTTAACAAAATCTTTAATTTCTTTAAGTTTCATGTCTTCTCCTTATTCTGCTTCACGTTTTACGAATTTGCATTTTACTGGCAATTTGTGGCTTGCAAGACGAAGTGCTTCACGAGCGATTTCTTCAGAAACCCCTGCAACTTCAAACATTACTTTACCACGTTTAACTGGTGCTACCCAACCTTCAGGTGCCCCTTTACCAGATCCCATACGTACCCCGATAGCTTTAGCGGTGTATGATTTATGTGGGAAGATCTTGATCCAAACTTTACCACCACGTTTCATGTAACGCGTCATAGCGATACGGGCAGCTTCGATTTGGCGGTTAGTAATCCAGTGGCTTGTTGTTGCTTGAAGACCAAATTCTCCAAAGTCAACCTGTTTACCACCTTTAGCTTCACCGCGCATTTTTCCACGGAATTCGCGACGGTGTTTAACACGTTTAGGTACTAACATTTGTTATTTGCCTCCTTTAGTGTCTTTACGAGCTGGAAGAACTTCTCCACGGTAAATCCAAACTTTAACACCTAGTTTACCGTAAGTAGTATCAGCCTCTTCCCAAGCGTAATCAATATCTGCACGAAGCGTATGAAGAGGAACAGTTCCCTCAGAGTAGCCTTCTGCACGGGCAATATCTGCACCATTCAAACGACCTGATACTTGAGTTTTGATTCCTTTAGCTCCTGCACGCATTGTACGTTGGATTGCTTGTTTTTGTGCACGACGGAAAGCAACACGTTGCTCTAATTGACGAGCAATGCTTTCACCAACAAGGTGAGCATCCAAATCTGGAGATTTTATTTCAACGATGTTGATGTGAACTTGTTTTCCAGTCATTTTGTTCAACTTAGCACGAAGTGCATCAACGTTAGCACCACCTTTACCGATAACCATACCTGGTTTAGCAGTGTGAAGTGATACGATAACTTTGTTTACTGCACGTTCGATTTCGATTGTAGAAACTGACGCATCAGCCAATTCCTTGTTGATGAATTTACGGATTGCAAGATCCTCATGAAGGTAATCCGCGTATTCTTTTTCAGCATACCATTTCGCATCCCAGTCACGGATGATTCCGACACGCATACCAATTGGATGTACTTTTTGACCCACGATTTTACCTCCTATTTTTCTGACACAACTACTGTGATGTGTGTTGTGCGTTTGTTGATTGGTGAAGCTGAACCTTTAGCACGTGGACGGAAACGTTTCATTGTTGGTCCTTCGTTAGCGAAAGTTTCAGACACTACCAAGTTAGCTTTTTCCAAGCCAAAGTTGTTTTCTGCATTTGCGATTGCTGAGTTCAATGTTTTCTCAATAACGCGTGCAGCTTTGTTTGGTGTGAATTTCAAGATTGCGATTGCATCAGCAACGTGTTTCCCACGAATGAGATCAAGAACAAGACGTGTTTTACGAGGTGAAACACGGACTGTACGAGCCATTGCTTTAGCTGAAGTAATTTCTGCCATTGTGTCCTCCTCCTATTATTTACGACGTGTTTTCTTGTCGTCTGCTGCGTGACCTTTGTAAGTACGAGTTGGTGCAAATTCACCAAGTTTGTGACCTACCATGTCCTCTTGAATGTAAACAGGTACATGTTTACGTCCATCATAAACTGCGATTGTATAACCAATGAAACTTGGGAAAATCGTTGAACGACGTGACCAAGTTTTAATTACTTTTTTCTTTTCGTCATTAGCTTGAGCTTCAACTTTTTTCATCAAATGCTCATCGACGAAAGGTCCTTTTTTAAGACTGCGTCCCATGAATTAGTATTCTCCTTTAAAATCTGTACCACAACGGCTTGGATAAATAAGACTAACATCTTATCTACCCTACCGAGCTGGCGGATGTTAGGTGTTTTTAAGCACCTATAAAATTATTTCTCGTTACGACGACGAACAATAAGTTTGTCTGATTTAGCTTTCTTGTTACGAGTTTTAAGACCAAGAGCAGGTTTGCCCCATGGAGTAGATGGTGCCTTACGACCAACTGGTGCTTTACCTTCACCACCACCGTGTGGGTGATCGTTAGGGTTCATTACAGAACCACGGACAGTAGGACGAACGCCTTTCCAACGGTTACGACCCGCTTTACCAATGTTAACAAGTGATTGTTGCTCGTTACCAACTGTACCAACAGTCGCACGGCAAGCACCAAGAATCATACGAACTTCACCTGATTGAAGGCGAACAAGAACGTATTTACCTTCTTGACCCAACACTTGAGCAGATGTACCAGCAGCACGAACCAACTCAGCACCTTTACCTGGTTTCAACTCAATGTTGTGAATCACTGTACCAACTGGGATATTTGCAAGTGGAAGTGCATTTCCGACTTTGATATCCGCATCAGGACCTGAAACGATACGTTGACCTACTTCAAGACCTTTTGGTGCAATGATGTAAGCTTTAACACCGTCAGTGTAATGTACAAGAGCGATGTTAGCTGTACGGTTTGGATCATACTCGATTGTCTTAACAACTGCTTCAACACCATCTTTGTTACGTTTGAAGTCAATCAAACGATAATGACGTTTGTGTCCACCACCTTGGTGACGAACAGTGATGCGACCGTTGTTGTTACGACCAGCTTTGCTTTTCAATGGAGCAAGCAATGATTTCTCTGGAGTGCTTGTAGTGATTTCAGCAAAATCCAAAGAAGTCATGTTACGACGGCCATTTGTCGTTGGTTTATATACTTTAATACCCACGATAGTTCCTCCTTAGATTATTCCGCTTCAGCTGCAAACAACTCGATTGCTTTTGAATCAGCTGTAAGAGTGATGATAGCTTTTTTAGTTTTGTTTGTGAAACCAACAAAACGTCCAACACGTTTTTGTTTTGGTTTTACAGTAACTGTGTTAACACTTGCAACCTTAACGCCTTCAAATGCAGCTTCCACTGCTTGTTTGATCAACAATTTATGTGCACGTGTATCTACTTCAAAAGTATATTTACCTGATTCAAGAGCAATCATAGATTTTTCTGTGATAACAGGTTTTTTAATTACATCATACAAGTTCATTATGCAAGAACCTCCTCGATAGTAGAGATTGCTTCTTTAGTAACAAGAAGTTTATCTGCGTTTACGATATCAAGAACACTTGCAGTTGTTGCTGTTGCAACTTTAACATTTGGAAGGTTACGTGCAGAAAGTGCTGCAAATTCATTTCCTTCTTCAAGAATAACAAGTACTTTTGAATCGATGCTAAGAGCTGAAAGAACTGTTGCAAATTCAGCAGTTTTTGGTGCTGCAAATGAAAGTGCTTCAACTGCTACAAATTTATCTTCAGCAACTTTTGCTGAGTAAACTGATTTCAATGCAAGACGACGTACTTTTTGTGGAAGTTTGTAGCCGTATGAACGTGGAGTTGGTCCAAAGACAACACCACCACCACGCCATTGTGGTGAACGGATTGAACCGTGACGTGCACGACCAGTTCCTTTTTGACGCCATGGCTTGCGACCACCACCTGATACTGCTGCACGATTTTTCACGGCATGTGTACCTTGACGAAGGCTAGCACGTTGACTAATTACAACATCAAAGACCACTGATTCGTTTGGTTCAATACCGAAGATAGCATCATTAAGTTCAACTGTGCTAACTTCTTTACCAGTTTGGTCAAATAGTTTTACGTTTGCCATTTTAACTGTTTTCCCCTTTCCTTAATTATTTACCAGCTTTAATTGCTGATTTGATAGTGATAAGAGATTTCTTAGCACCAGGCACGTTACCTTTGATAAGAATAACATTTTTTTCTGGAACAACTTGAACAACTTCAAGATTTTGGATAGTCACACGGTTACCACCCATACGTCCTGCTAAACGTTTGTTTTTGAAGACACGGTTAGGCGCGACAGGTCCCATAGAACCTGGACGACGATGGTAGCGAGAACCGTGAGCCATTGGCCCGCGTGATTGACCGTGGCGTTTGATAACACCTTGGAAACCTTTACCTTTAGATGTTCCAGTAACGTCAACAACATCTCCAGCTGCAAATGTTTCTACAGTAATTTCTTGACCAACTTCCAAGCCTTCGATGTTTTTGAATTCACGAATGAAGCGCTTAGGAGCTGTGTCTGCTTTAGCGACATGGCCTTTGGCAGGTTTGTTGCTCAATACTTCACGTTTGTCATCAAAACCAACTTGAACAGCTTGGTAGCCATCAGTTTCAACAGTTTTCACTTGAAGAACCACGTTTGGAGTTGCTTCAATGACAGTTACAGGGATAAATTCACCAGCTTCAGTGAAGATTTGAGTCATTCCCACTTTTTTCCCTAAGATTCCTTTTGTCATGAGAAAATATTTCCTTTACTTATTTTTATTGCAAAAAGTTTTTTATGAGCGTTTTTTATGCTCAAAAAAGTTTTTAACGAGCGTTTTTCATGCTCTCAATCAAAATTAAAGTTTGATTTCTACGTTAACACCACTTGGAAGGTCAAGCTTCATTAGGGCGTCAACTGTTTTTTGAGTTGGATTCACAATATCAATAAGACGTTTGTGAGTACGCATTTCAAATTGCTCACGAGAATCTTTATATTTGTGAGTCGCACGGATAATTGTATAAAGGCTACGTTCAGTTGGAAGTGGAACTGGTCCAGCAACTGTTGCACCTGTGCGTGTAGCTGTTTCTACAATTTTAGCTGCCGCTGTATCAAGCGTACGGTGTTCGTAAGCTTTCAAACGGATACGGATTTTTTTGTTTGCCATCTTTGTCTCCTTTTTTCGTCTATTTAAGATAATAGGCTAGCTCCACAAGAAAACCGACAGCGTTGCGTGGCAATGCAACCGAGCGTGTCGCAACCTCTTGCATCAAAGCTAAGGCTGTTTTTACAGCACTTTATATAGAATAACACATTTTATATGGCATTGCAAGAGATTTCTTTGGTTTTTAACAAAATTTATTAAAACAAAAAAAGCCTGAGAAAGCTCTCAGACTTTAAATATCATAATATGTAGGCTTATTTGTAGTTACGTGACTCAAGTCCTTCTTCAGCCAAGTAAGCACTGAATGGTACCAATTCTTCTGCCTCATATTTTTCTTTGAAGGCTGCAATCTCTTCAGCAGAGAATGCTTTTGGTTCTAGTTTCATTTCAGGTGCTTCTACTGGAATTGGGCGATGTTGAGTGATGCGAGCATCAATCACAACAGTCTTACCTTGTTTGTTCAACTCAACAGCTTCCTTAACTACAGCATCAATATCTTCAATACGGTTTACTGTAAAGCCTACTGCACCTTGTGCTTCAGCAATCATCTTGTAATCTGGGTTTGTGAAGTCAACACCAAACAAGTGTTTGTTTGTGTCTTCATATTTGTTCTTGATGAAGGCATACTCAGCATTTGAGAAGACAACGTTGATTACTGGAAGGTTGTATTGAACGTTAGTAATCACGTCTGGGTAGCACATACCGAATGCACCGTCACCCATGATGTTCCATACTTGACGATCTGGATTGTCTTTCTTAGCAGCAATACCACCAGGAAGAGCGATACCCATTGTTGCGAACAATGGAGAAGTACGCCACATGTTCTTAGGTGTCATGTGCAAGTGACGAGTAGATGTTTGTGTTGAGTTACCAACATCAATTGAGTAGATTGCATTTTCATCAGCGTATTTGTTGATTGCATTGTAAACTTGATACAATTGCAATTCGCCTTCAGTTTTACCTTCAAGCTTGTTCATGTAATCACGCCAGTTTTGGTTGTTTTTAACAACAGCTCTCCACCATGGTGTTGATTCAACTGGGTTAACTTTGTCAAGAATTGCTTGAGCTGCTTCTTTCACATCACCAAGGATAGACGCATCAAGTGCATGACGTTTACCAAGTTTGTAAGGATCAATATCCACTTGGATGAATTTTTCAACATTCTTGAATGTGTTGTAAACTTCTGAGAATGGGAAGTTACAACCCATGAAAAGAACTGTGTCAGCTTCGAAGATTACTTCGTTAGCTGATTTCCAACCAACACGGTAAGCAGAACCAGTCAAACCTTCATAGTTCCACTCGAAAGCTTCAAAGTTTTTACCAGTTGTAATGATTGGTGCTTTAATTTTGCGAGATAGTTCAGTAACAACTTCACCAGCACCAACACCACCGAAACCAGAATAAATAACTGGACGTTTAGCGTTGTTCAAGATTTCAACTGCTTTGTTGATTTCAACTTCATTCAAAGCTGGAGCAACAAATGTGCGGTCGTAAGTACCTGAACCATAGTATGAATCTGCATCAATTTCTGTGAAACCAAAGTTAACAGGAATTTCAACAACTGCTGGACCTTTTTTAGCGATCGCAGCACGGCAAGCGTCGTCAATTATTTTTGGTAATTGCTCAGCATAAGCAACACGTTTGTTGTAAACTGCAACACCATTGTACATTGGGTTTTGGTTCAACTCTTGGAAAGCATCCATGTTCAATTCATTAACTGGACGTGAACCAAGAATAGCAAGCATTGGAGTGGCATCCATAGCTGCATCGTAGATACCGTTAATCAAGTGAGTTGCACCTGGTCCACCAGAACCCACGCAGACACCAATTGATCCACCAAATTTAGTTTGCATCAATGCTGCAAGAGAACCAGTTTCTTCATGACGAACTTGCAAGAAACGGATATCTTTATCTTCAGCAAGAGCATCCATCAATGAACTCAATGTTCCTGAAGGAATACCGTAGATTGTGTCAACACCCCAAGTCTTTAAGACATTGAGCATAGCTGCAGAAGCAGTGATTTTACCTTGACTCATAGAAAGTCTCCTCTTTAAAAATAATAAAAGTGTTACGGCTCTCTCAAACTTGAAAACGCTTGTAGAACCCTACATGAATATCATACCATATTTTATTAAAAAAATACACTAATAACTCTTAAAAATACACAGTAACTTTTTCTATTATGATTAGTTATACTCCACTAAGCATTAAATAAGCCACAGGTTGTAACTAATTTGAAGCTTCACTACTTGGTTGAACATTTTTTGTCGCCTCTTTTTGCTCAATAGTCGTTTTTTCCTTACTCGACTGATTAGCTTGTCTCAAAAACTGATAATTGTAAACGTCTTGGTTGGTTAGCGTGACAGTAACGGTCTTTTTTTCTTGGTGGGTTTGATAAGTGACCTGTCCTGTTGTAAATTGTATATTGCCATTATCTTGATCAATATTTTTAGCCAGTTCTGCCATAATATATGCCTTACTATTATTTAACAAGGCTTGGTACTGTTTTTGACTCGCCAAAGCCTGATTCAGATAGAATTGTAACAACTGGGCAAAAATCGCCATCAACAAGAGAGCATACAACAACACGCCACCCTTAACTTGTTTTTTCAAAAGCATAGATAAACGTCCTTTTTAAGCCACTACGAAAAATCAACTCAATCGTGACTAATCCATTTTCTTCAGTCATACGACTCGTTTTTAATTGATAAAGCATGGGTTGGTAACCTTGCCCATTAGCGTTGGTTTTGCGAAAGTCATCCGAACGAGATTGACCAAATGCTAACTCCTGCTTGCCTAACTTAACATAGAGTTTATTATTTTCAACCTTTAACAGTTTAGTACCTGCCAATTCCTGTCTTAACTGTTGACTAAACAAAAGCCAGTCCCTTTGCTGATTTTGTGAAAGATAAACGACATTCGTAGCCAAAACTTTTCCTAAATTTTGATAAAGGGAGAAGCTAGTCGTGATGATAACGATGGCTAATAAACATTCTAAAAGAGTAAATCCTTTTAACTTAGTTTTGTACCAAACGTAAGATTTCTTCTTCGCCATTATAAACAACCACCTTTTTATCTTTATTTTCAATGCTTATATCAACTCCATTTAAACTGAGTTTCTCTTGCTTGGTTTGAATAGCCATTTGAGCCACATTCAGAGCCTCTTGACGTTTTAAATTAGCTTGGACTATTTGTCTTTGAATAGTCATTTGATCTAAAACCAGTAAACTAATGGTCACTAATAAAGCAAAGGCTATCAAACCTTCCAATAAGATGTAGGCTTTAACGTTCTGTCTTTTTATAATTACCACTCCCTATGTAAAACTGATAAACTACGGTCTTATTTTGACTGGTAAAAACAATCTTGGACAAGGAAGAATGACCACCTGACTGATTAAGCTTTAATTGATAGGTTTGATTAGTCTGTACACTATCTGGTAGTTTAATTACAGTTTCTTCATTACTAATTTGATTTCTATCAATATAAAACATCATTTCCTTCTGTCGACTAATTGATAAATTTTGAGTCTGTCGATATAACTGCTCAAAAGATAGAAAAAACAGTTCTTCTTGCACACGAGTAAAAACTCCCTTAACTGAACCAGACAAACTAGCCAACAAAAAACTAGTCAACAACAAGACACACAAGCTTTCTAACAAAGTAAAGGCTCTAGTTCGGCACTTTACGAGTGCCTTGGTCAGCTTTACGATAATAATCATTATAAGACTCCGCCTGCTTTTGAGTAATGTGACCCGTATCAACCAACTTTCCTAAGCTGGCTTGGTCGCTGGCTGTTAGTTCATAAAGCTCTGCCTGGCTTTCGACAACCTTAACAACAGCTGCATTACCAGTGTCTTTTATTTTATCTTTTTGCTGACTAAGATTAGGGACAAAAAGTAAGAGTAATACACTAATAATAACCAGAACGATTAACATTTCCACAAGAGTGAACCCTCTCGCTTTCAGTTTCAATAACTTATCCACAAATTTATTCACATTATCTTTCATTAAAAATTAACCTCCATATTTTGATACATTGGTAAAAGCATGGCAGCATAAATCATAATAATCACTACAGCTACCAAGATAAAGACAAGCGGTTGAATCAACTGGGTCGCACGATATAGTTTACTGAAAAATCGTTCCCAGATCTCTTCAGCATAAATTGTTAATTCCGTACCCAACTTAGACTTCACTTGTCCATATTCAATCATGAGCGACAACTCTGTTAAAAAGAAGGGATAACTTAGCACAATCTGATGAAAACTCTCCCCTGCCACTAAGCGTTTTTCTAAATCTCTCCCAATTTCACGAAAAAGCTGAGATTTTTGTTCTTGCATGATGTTGACCAATTGAACCAACTCTAATCCTTGACCAATCAGATTTCCCCATTCTCTCGCATAATAAGCCGTTAAATAATACTTTGTTAACAGGCCAATAAAAGGTAAGTGACTAATTTTGCTAACTAGCATTATTTTAGGTATTTTTCTACTGTAAAAACAAAGTAAAAAAACACTAACCATCAAACATAACATCAAACTTAAAAAGATAGTCGGAAAATTGTTAAGTAATGTCATGGCAATATTATCTGAATTCTCTGCCAGTTGTGGTAACAAGTATTCTTTCAAACCTAACATTATCAGTGTCAAAAAAAGTAATAAAATAATGGGATAAGTCGCTACTTCTATAATCTTCTTTCTTACCAAGAGTAAATTGGCTAAATAATGCTCTAGTTTTGACATACTAGCTTGAACATCACCATGATAATCAGCCAAGGACAATTGAGTCACAACATTATCTGAAAACCCCAAATTAGCCATAATATTAGAAAGGTTACCTCCAGCTAGAAGTCCCTGACGCATTTGCTCAATGTGATAACCTTTCAACAACTGACTACGGCCTAAAAAATCAACAATTTCCGTTAATGTAAAACCACTTATCAACAGGTTGTGGAAAAGTTGGATAACCTTACGTTGTTGCTTCAGCGATAATTTTTTCTCTCTCTGCTTCTGTTTGAGAAATAAGACCTGCCTGATAGAGTTGTTGAATTTTCTCATTCCATTGGCTAGAATCGTGAGTTTCAAAGTCCTTAGTCGCAAAATCAATAATACCTCCTCCCCCAATCAAACGCTGATAGGCAATGCCACATAAGGCATTTTCCAATTCATCACGAGAAACACCCAATTCTAACAAGCGACTATAAACACCAGCAATGCTTTTAGCATGAACGGTAGAAAACACGATAGCCCCTGTTAAACTCGCTCGAACCACTGCTCGAGCAGTCTGACTATCCCTAATTTCACCAATAATCAACACATCCGGCCGATGTCGTAAGGATAACTTAATTAAATTGTCATAAGTTAAGCCAATACTCTCATTTAATTGCAGTTGCAACATCTGGTCTTGTTTAATTTCAACAGGATCTTCAATCGTGATAATTTGCTGATCTGGAAATTTCTCTGCTACCAACTGATACATCAAGGTAGTCTTACCTGAACCAACAGGTCCTGAAAAAAGATACAAGCCACGTTCTTTGATTTGTGGCAACAACTCTGCTATGCCATCAAAATGATAAACTAACTGACGCAGACCATCAAAAAGTAAACGAATAACCAAACTTTCTCGCCCACAATAATCACCAACTGTGGATAACCTCAACGAAGCTAGGCGTTGACCTCCATAATCATAGTCACAAGAGCCCAGTTGAATCCGTCGGCGTTCACCCACATTCATCCCTGCTAGAAACTTAAAATGACTGATTAAGGCTTGAGTTTGCTCCTTTGGGTAGTTGCTTTGAAAAGAAAGCCGATCTTTTATTCTAAAATAAAGCTCATAACTGGTATTTTGGGGTAACAGATAAAGATCTTGCACTTGTTGCTTAACTGCTTCCTGGATGATTTCTTGTGCTAATTTTTGTACCATCTTGACCTCCTTATCTATCTATTCGTAAAGAAGCTGTGATTTGAGCAAATAAAAAAGATTGGCCAAAACCAATCTTTTAATTATTGTTGAGATAGACATTGTAATGAGAGGTTCTGCCAGCCATTTCATAACCTGGGCGTTTCCAAGCTTTAGGAATTTCCTTCCAATCTTTCAATAAGACAACTGAATGATACTGTTGCAAATAATCGTTACAATCCGTACACCAAATATTATCTGTCTGATCCCAAAAAGCTGACATGATAGAATTTCTACTATTAAAGTAGGACTTCTTTTGAAATAAACTAAACCATTCTTTCTTGTAATATTTCAGTGCTTGGTAATAGTTTTCAAATTCTTTAACCGCAACAATATTCTCTTTCCAGTCCTCAAAAAACCACCAAGGTTCCATATTACCATACATTTTTATAACTTGATACATACTTCCCCTTTCTTATTTGTCCCATTATACCTTGTCTTTTCCAATAAATAAACTAACTTGCTCATCAAAAAACAACTAGGTGTCCCCCTAGTTGTTTTTAGCTTATTCTGATACCACTTCAACTTCTGTTTCAGCATCAACATTTTCAATCATTTCATTGACGGCTTGTGGTTCAATGTTACGGTAACGAGCCATACCAGTACCTGCTGGGATAATCTTACCGATAATAACATTTTCTTTAAGACCAAGAAGATGATCTTTCTTACCACGGATAGCTGCATCAGTCAAGACACGAGTTGTTTCTTGGAAGGATGCTGCTGATAGGAAGGAATTGGTTTCAAGAGATGCCTTGGTAATTCCCATCAAGACAGGACGACTTGTTGCTGGAATACCACCAGAAATTACAATATCTTTATTGGCATCTGTAAAGTCAGAAATATCCATCAAAGTACCTGGAAGTAGGTCTGTGTCACCTGGATCCATGATACGAACCTTACGCAACATTTGACGAACCATTACCTCGATATGTTTGTCACCGATTTCTACCCCTTGGCTACGGTAAACTTTTTGCACCTCAGCCAATAGATAGGTTTCAACAGACAACATGTCACGAACTTCTAACAAACGTTTCGGCTGAATTGAACCTTCTGTTAACGCCGAACCACGTTGGACCATATCACCGACTTCTACTTTCATGCGGGCAGTAAATGGCACGACATATTCACCCATTCCAGTGTCACCTTTAACGTAAACTTTCTTGGTGCGAGTTGATGAATCTTCTTCAATCTCAATTACTTCACCTTTAACCTCAGTGATGACTGCCTCACCTTTTGGATTACGAGCTTCAAAAATCTCTTGAATACGAGGTAAACCTTGAGTGATATCGGTATTTGAGGCAACCCCTCCGGTATGGAAAGTACGCATGGTCAACTGAGTACCTGGCTCACCGATAGATTGAGCGGCAATCGTACCAACTGCTTCACCAACTTCAACAGCATCACCTGTCGCCAAGTTGATACCATAACAATGACGGCAAACACCATAGCGTGTTTTACATGTAAAGACTGAACGAATAGTCACTTCTTCTACACCTGCATTAACAATCGTTGCTGCCATATCTTCAGTGATTAACTGATCAGCTCCAATAATGACTTCGTTTGTTTCTGGATGTTTAACTGACTTCTTAGTATAACGACCTTGCAGACGCTCTTCCAATGTTTCAGTGACTTCTTTACCATCAGTAATTGACGTAATGCTCAAACCACGATCAGTACCACAGTCGTCCTCACGGATAATAACATCTTGAGCCACATCAACCAAACGACGTGTCAAGTAACCTGAATCGGCTGTCTTAAGGGCCGTATCGGTCATCCCTTTACGAGCACCATGGGTTGAGAAGAACATTTCCAAAACAGACAAACCTTCACGGAAGTTAGATAGGATTGGCAACTCCATGATACGTCCATTTGGTGCAGCCATCAAACCACGCATCCCCGCTAATTGAGAAAAGTTAGAGATGTTACCACGGGCTCCTGAGTCCATCATCATAACGATTGGATTTTTCGGATCTTGCGTTTCTACCAAGCGTTTTTCCAACTCTTCTTTGGCATCACGCCAAGTTCCTGTAACGGCTAAGTAGCGATCATCTTCTGTCATCAAACCTAAACGGAAAGATTGGTTAATTTCTTCTACCTTATGGTGAGCAATGTCAACAATTTCTTGCTTGTTATCAATAACGGGAATATCTGCAATACCTACTGTCAAACCTGCCAAGGTTGAATGGTAGTAACCCAAATCTTTCAAACGGTCAAGGAAAGCTGATGTTTCCGTTGTTCTTAGACGCTTGAAGGTTTCTGCGATGATATTTCCAAGATTTTTCTTCTTGAACGGCAAATTAAGCTCAAGTTCTGCGATAGCTGATTTAATATCCGCTCCTGATGTCAAGAAGTACTTGTCCGGTGTTTTATCAGTCAAGTTGGCATTGGTTGGTTCTTGGAGATATGGTAATTCATCTGGAATAATATCATTAAAGAGAATTTTACCAACCGTCGTAATCATAATCTTATGACGTTGTTCATCAGTCCAAGGTTTATTTGGCATACTGTCAACAGCGATACCCACACGGCTATGAAGATGAACATAACCATTGCGATAAGCCATGACTGCTTCATCACGATCCTTAAAGACCATGCCTTCACCTTCACGATTAGCATCTTCCATTGTCAAATAGTAGTTACCCAAAACCATATCCTGTGACGGTGTAACAACTGGTTTTCCATCTTTAGGGTTAAGGATATGCTCAGCCGCCAACATCAATAGGCGCGCTTCTGCTTGTGCTTCTTCAGACAATGGCACATGAATCGCCATTTGGTCACCATCAAAGTCGGCGTTGTAGGCCTCACAAACCAGTGGGTGCAAACGCAACGCTCGACCATCAATTAGAACTGGTTCAAAAGCCTGAATTCCCAAACGGTGAAGGGTAGGGGCACGGTTAAGAAGAACTGGATGTTCTTTAATCACTTCTTCTAAAATGTCCCAAATACGCTCATCACCACGCTCAACCATACGTTTGGCTGCCTTAACGTTACCTGCATACTCACGCGCAACAATCTCACGCATCACAAATGGCTTGAATAATTCAATAGCCATCTCACGCGGAACACCACATTGGTACATTTTTAGAGTTGGACCAACAGCGATAACCGAACGACCTGAGAAATCGACACGTTTACCAAGCAAGTTTTGACGGAAGCGTCCTTGTTTACCTTTAAGCATATGGCTCAAAGATTTCAGTGGACGGCTACCTGGACCTGTAATTGGACGACCACGACGACCGTTATCAATCAAAGCATCGACAGCTTCTTGAAGCATCCGTTTTTCATTTTGAACGATAATGCCTGGAGCATTTAACTCCAAAAGACGAGCCAAACGATTGTTACGATTGATAACACGACGATAAAGATCGTTCAAGTCACTAGCTGCAAAACGACCACCATCTAACTGCACCATAGGACGTAGGTCTGGTGGTAAGACAGGCAAGATATTCAAAATCATCCATTCAGGTTTATTACCTGATTTATGGAAGGCATCCAAAACGTCCAAACGACGAATTGCTTTGATTCGTTTTTGACCTGAAGCTGTACGAAGTTCTTCTTTCAAGCTCGCAATTTCAGCTTCTAAATCAACACGTTTTAACAAATCTTGAATGGCTTCAGCACCCATCTTAGCCACAAAAGAACCATGACCGTATTCCATTAGTTTTTCACGGTACTCACGTTCAGTTAACAGAGATTTTGGCTCAAGCGGTGTTTCCATAGGATCAATAACCACATAAGCAGCAAAATAGATCACTTCTTCTAGGGCACGAGGGCTCATATCAAGCGTCAAGCCCATACGACTTGGAATGCCCTTGAAATACCAGATGTGAGAAACAGGGGCTTTTAATTCGATATGCCCCATACGCTCACGACGAACCTTGGCACGAGTCACTTCGACACCACAACGGTCACAGACAATCCCCTTATAGCGAATGCGTTTGTACTTACCACAAGCACACTCCCAGTCTTTTGTTGGACCAAAGATGACCTCATCAAAGAGTCCCTCACGTTCTGGTTTTAGGGTACGATAGTTAATGGTCTCAGGTTTTTTAACCTCACCGTAAGACCACGAACGGACCTTGTTTGGCGAAGCTAAAGTAATCTGCATACTTTTAAAACGATTTACATCAACCACTAGATTTACCTTTCTTCTTAAATCAAAGACCAAGAATGAGAAATTTCTCATCCTTGATTATTTTTCTAGATAAGACTAACTTATCCTATACTTCATTAGTTTCTTCTTGTTGATCAGCTTGAGCTAATTCACGAACTTGACGCTCACGAGCTCTTTCCAATTCTTCAACGTGCATGACATCATCATCTTCACCTTCATCAAGGTCACGAAGTTCAACTTCTAAGTTGTCCTCATCTAGAACACGCATGTCAAGACCTAGTGATTGCAGTTCTTTTACAAGGACACGGAAGGATTCCGGCACACCTGGTTTTGGAATTGGTTTACCTTTAGTAATAGCCTCGTATGCTTTAAGACGACCCGTCACATCATCTGACTTGTAAGTCAAGATTTCTTGCAAGACATTTGAAGCACCGTAGGCTTCAAGCGCCCAAACCTCCATCTCACCGAAACGTTGACCACCAAATTGTGCTTTACCACCAAGTGGTTGTTGCGTTACCAATGAGTATGGTCCAGTTGAACGAGCATGAAGTTTATCATCAACCATGTGGTGAAGTTTGATCATGTACATGACACCGACAGACACACGATTTTCAAATGGTTCACCAGTACGACCGTCATAAAGAATGGTCTTGGCATCGCTATCCATACCAGCTTCTTTAACAGTTGCCCACAGGTCTTCTGAAGTTGCACCATCAAAGACTGGCGTCGCAATATGAATACCTAGGTTACGAGCTGCCATTCCCAAGTGAAGTTCCATAACTTGACCAATATTCATCCGTGATGGTACACCGAGTGGATTCAACATGATATCAACTGGTGTGCCATCTGGTAGATATGGCATGTCTTCAACTGGGACAATACGTGACACGACACCCTTGTTTCCGTGGCGTCCCGCCATCTTATCGCCGACCTTAATCTTACGTTTTTGAGCGATGTAAACACGAACTAACATGTTGACACCTGATTGAAGTTCATCTCCGTTAGCACGAGTAAAGATTTTAACGTCACGGACAATCCCATCACCACCATGTGGAACACGCAATGAGGTATCACGCACTTCACGTGATTTGTCACCAAAAATGGCATGAAGCAAACGCTCTTCAGCTGAAAGATCTTTTTCACCCTTAGGTGTGACCTTACCAACTAGGATGTCACCCTCTTTAACTTCGGCACCAATGCGGATAATTCCCATCTCATCCAAATCTTTCAGGGCATCTTCACCAACATTTGGAATTTCACGAGTAATTTCTTCAGGGCCTAACTTGGTATCACGCGTTTCACTTTCATATTCTTCTAAATGAACAGACGTATAAACATCTTCTTTAACCAAGCGTTCACTCATGATGACCGCATCCTCGAAGTTGTACCCTTCCCATGTCATGTAGGCAACGATTGGGTTTTGACCAAGTGCCATTTCACCATTTTCCATAGATGGACCATCTGCGATAAAGTCACCTTTTTCAACCAAATCACCCACCTTAACCAAGGTACGTTGGTTGTAAGCAGTTCCTGAGTTTGAACGACGGAATTTCGTAATATGATAAACATCAAGACTACCATCTTCACGACGAACTTCGACCTTATCCGCATCAGAATAAGTCACTCGACCATCATGTTGTGCAATCACAGCTGCACCCGAGTCGTGAGCGGCTTGATATTCCATACCTGTTCCAACATAAGGAGCATGTGGATCAATCAATGGAACTGCCTGACGTTGCATGTTGGCACCCATAAGGGCACGGTTTGAGTCGTCATTTTCCAAGAACGGAATACATGCTGTCGCAACGGCAACTACCTGTTTTGGCGATACATCGACATAGTCAACAATATTAGCAGGGAACTCTTGGTTATTACCTTGATGACGACCCATGACGATTTCTTCAGCAAATGTGCCATCTTCATTCAATTTAGAATTAGCTTGAGCAACAGTGTATTCATCCTCCTCATCAGCTGTCAACCACACGATTTCGTTGGTTACGACACCTGTTTCACGGTCAACCTTACGATATGGTGTTTGGATAAAACCATATCTATTGAGATGACCATAAGATGACAAGTTGTTAATCAAACCAATGTTTGGTCCCTCAGGTGTTTCAATCGGACACATACGACCATAGTGAGTGTAATGCACGTCACGAACTTCATAACCCGCACGGTCACGCGTCAAACCACCAGGCCCTAAGGCTGACAAACGACGCTTGTGAGATAACTCTGACAATGGGTTGTGCTGATCCATGAATTGTGATAATTGAGATGAACCAAAGAATTCTTTGACTGCTGCAGTAACTGGACGAATGTTAATGATTTGTTGTGGTGTTAGGGCTTCATTGTCTTGAACAGACATACGCTCACGAACATTACGTTCCATACGAGCCAAACCAACACGGAATTGGTTAGCCAACAACTCACCAACTGCACGGATACGACGGTTACCTAAGTGGTCAATGTCATCAACTTTACCAAGACCTTCAGCGAGGTTGAGGAAGTAGCTCATTTCAGCCAAGATATCAGCTGTTGTCAAAGCACGAACTTTATCGTCAGGATTTGCATTACCGACGATTGTCACCACACGATCTGGATCTTTTGGTGCAACAACCTTGAATTTTTGTAGGATAACTGGTTCTGTCAACACAGCAAAATCATTTGGCGTGTAGATAAATTTGTTCAAGTCACCGTCCAAATGCTCCGCAATGCTATCAATCACACTACGAGTCATGACGGTACCTGCTTCAACCAAAATTTCACCAGTTTCAGCATCTACCAAGTTTTCAGCAATGGTTTGGTTGAGCAAGCGTGTTTTAACATTAAGTTTTTTGTTGAGTTTATAGCGACCCACAGAAGCCAAATCATAACGACGCGCATCAAAGAAACGAGCAATCAAAAGACTGCGTGAACTTTCTGCTGTCTTAGGTTCACCTGGACGCAAACGTTCGTAAATTTCTTTAAGAGCTTCATCAGTACGAGAATCACTTGGATTTTTATGAATGTCTTTTTCAATGGTGTTACGAACCAATTCGCTATCACCAAAGATATCCATAATCTCATCATCACCAGAAAAACCAAGGGCACGAACCAAGGTCGTAAATGGAATCTTACGCGTACGGTCAATACGAGTATAGGCAATATCTTTGGCATCTGTTTCCAACTCCAACCATGCTCCACGATTAGGAATCACTGTTGAACCATAGCCGACTTTACCATTTTTATCAACCTTATCATTGAAATAAACACCTGGCGAACGCACCAACTGAGAAACGATGATACGCTCTGCACCGTTGATAATGAATGTTCCCATCTCTGTCATCAATGGGAAATCACCAAAGAAAACTTCTTGTGTTTTAATTTCGCCAGTCTCTTTATTAACCAAACGGAAGGTGACAAAAATCGGTGCTGAATAATGAGCATCATGGGAACGTGCTTCTTCCAAAGTGTATTTTGGTTGCTTAAGCTCATAACCAACAAATTCCAACTCCATGGTGTCGGTAAAGTTGGTAATTGGAAGTACGTCTTCAAAAACTTCTTTTAAGCCACTATCTAAGAAATCCTTAAACGAGTCAGTTTGGATTTCAATTAAGTTTGGTAAATCAAGAACTTCCTTGATTCTTGAAAAGCTACGACGGGTACGATGTTTCCCGTATTGAACGTCATGTCCTGCCAAAATTTAGCTCCTTTTTATTGAAATATCTAGGGGTAACTGCTGTCACCCAGTGTTGTTTACAGTAAAATCACGCCATAGGCTGTATTTGTCAGAATTTTTAGTTTCTTTAAGAATTGATTACACTTGCTAAGAAAACTAAAAATAGGCACAAAAAGAGCAGCTAAATCTGACAAGTGTCGTTTGATTTAACTGCTGTAAGTCTTAGTTGGACAAGATTTCAACTAAGACAGACGACAAATAATTTCTACTATTATATCAAATCTGTCCTAGTTTGACAAGTTTAATTGCCACCAATTAAACTACTCCAAGCTTTTTGATAATCACTATCTGTTCCACCGATAGCAAACTTATAGGTCATGGCTTCTGGCCCACCTTGAGCCCAGTAACTTGTTGTTGTGGCACCATTATAGGTATAAACACGACCATTGTATTGAACAGGGCCTTGTTTTAAGCCAGTCGCTTTTAGAACGGTTGCTTTAATCACACTATCATCCAAACTAAACTTGCTTGCATCAAAAAGACTTGGATCAACCTGACTGATTGCATTCACTAGATTGGCTACATAATTGGCATGGTTATTATAACCAGTCATTGACTGTAAAGAACGGTTATCATCATGACCTGCCCAGTTACCTAGAGATACTTTCGGTGTTGCTAGCATCAACCAAGCATCAGCAAAATCATTGGTCGTTCCTGTCTTACCAATCCAGTCCACATTATTAGCCAAATTAGGATTGATTGCCTGTAAACGATTCTTAAAGCTGGTTGTAATTCCTGAATTGATTGGCCCTCGTAACAATTCTTGCATGATACTTGCTGTTGCTTTTGACACAACTTGCGTAGCTTGATTATCAAACTGGTAAATGACCGTACCATCTTTAGCTGTAATGCTATCAACTACATGTTTTTCTTGATAAGCACCACCATTTGCCAACATTTGATAGATATTGGTCATCTGAGCGACTGACACTTCGATTCCTCCACCTAGAGGCAGACTTTCAATGTTGTAGTCTGCAATGTTAATGCCTAGCTTGGTCATGTAATTTTCTGAATCAACGCCCTGATTTTGTAGTAGCTGATACGTCCAGAAAGCAGGGATATTCCAAGAGGTATTGAGGGCGTCTTGGAGATTCATCATAGCCGTTCCTTCTTCTTCGCCGTGCATAATTTTTTGCCCACTAGAGAAAGTTGTTGGATAGTTAGACAAGACACTAGCACTACCCATCAAGCCTTGATCAATGGCGATGCCGTAAGGAAGCATGGGCTTAATACTAGACCCTGGTGAACGAACCGTATCAAAGGCGTGGTTGTTTTGGTTGCTAGCATAATCTCGACCACCCACAAAGCCTAAAACTGCTCCTGTAGCATTGTCCATCAAGACGTTACCCATTTGCACTTGACCCGTTCCGTCGTCTAAAAGACCGCCATATTGAAGTGCTGCATTTTGCATGGCTTGATGAATACCTTGGTTGAGAGTCGTTGTAATCTGGTAACCACCTAGACGCAACTCTTGGATGGCCAATTCTTGATAGGCTTGTCGTGTTTCTTCGTTTTTCAAATCACTTTCAGAAACTTCATCACGCTTAATCAGATAATCATACATGATGGCTTGTGCTTCATCAAAAACCGTATAATAAAGATAATCATGACTGTCTGCTGTTACCGTTTCGGGTTGCTTAAAGTCTTGAGAAACATCATAAGTGAGATAATTTTCATAATCATCCTTGGATAGCACCCCTGTACGATACATGTTATAAAGGACATTCTTAGCCCTTGTCAAACCATAGCTTAATTCTTCGGCTGACTTAAACTGGCCATCTGCTGTATAGGGCGAGTAAACGATTGGGCTTTGAGGAAGGCCTGCTAGGTAAGCTGCTTGAGGAATAGTCAAATCTCTAGCAGAAACACCAAAAATCCCCTGAGCCGCTTCTTCAATACCTGCAATATTTTGTCCCTTATTATTTCGACCAAATGGCGAAACATTGAGATAGTCTGTTAGGATGCTATCCTTATCCAAATAACGTTCTAAAGCCAAGGCATAAATAATCTCTTTGGACTTACGCTTAAAGGTTGGGTCATCTCCCAAAATTTGCTGCTTTAGAAGCTGCTGCGTTAAGGTTGAACCACCACTCGTTTCACCAAAACCTAACAGAGATGCTAAGGTTGCACGAAAAACAGCCTTGGGCACAACGCCATTATGTTCTTGGAAATTTTCATCTTCGGTTGCAATAATAGCTTTTTTAACATTATCTGAAATGGCAGCACTATCTACCGTAGTACGTAACAAATCACTATCCACAGGAGCGATTAACTCTCCATTGCCATAACGCATCTCTGAAATAGCACTAACGGCACTCACTTGGCTGATGAGACTCTCCTTACTTGGCACCTTGACGGACTCAATCTGACTCACCAAATAACCAAAGCCAGCACCCAGGCCAATCATGCCTAGTAAAATCACCAAAATATAGGCAAATTCTGACATGAGTTTGACCGTGCGTAAAAATACGGCACCAAAATCAAAAATGCTCCACGGTTGATTACTTTTGACTGCTCTCTTCTTTTTTTTCTGACGTTTCAACATAATATACCTCAATTATTATTATATCAAAATTAAGAAAAAGTTGCATAATGGCAAATTTCCTCATTTTTGATATAATGATAGGGCATTAAACTTATGAATGGAGCTTGATATGAATATTTTTGACGAGTTAAAAGCCCGTGGTCTTATTTTTCAAACCACGGATGAAGAAGCCTTGATCAAGGCATTAACAGAAGAAACCGTTAGTTTTTATCTAGGGTGCGACCCGACGGCTGATAGTTTGCATCTCGGACACCTTGTGCCACTCTTGGTCTGCCGCCATCTCCAATTAGCTGGTCACAAACCTTATCCCCTAGTCGGTGGGGCAACCGGTCTAATTGGTGATCCGTCTTTCAAGGATGATGAACGTAGCTTGCAAACCAAGGAAACCGTTCAAGAGTGGGTTACGAAGATTCGGGCTCAAATGGAACAATTCTTAGATTTTGAAAACAAAGACAATGCGGCTGTGATGACTAACAACTATGATTGGTTTGAATCAATCAGCTTTATTGATTTCTTGCGTGATGTTGGTAAATACTTCACTGTCAACTACATGATGAGCAAGGAATCTGTGAAAAAACGGATTGAAACAGGGATTTCTTATACCGAGTTCGCTTATCAAATCATGCAAGGTTATGATTTCTATGAACTCAATCGTCGTCATGATGTCACCTTACAAATCGGCGGAAGCGATCAATGGGGCAACATGACTGCCGGAACAGAATTACTTCGTCGCAAGGCTAGTAAAACTGCCCATGTTATTACCGTTCCATTGATTACTGACGCTACTGGTAAAAAATTCGGCAAATCTGAAGGCAATGCCATTTGGCTCAATGCTGACAAAACTTCTCCTTACCAAATGTACCAATTTTGGCTCAATGTCATGGATGATGATGCCATTCGTTTCTTGAAAATCTTCACCTTCCTTCCATTAGAAGAAATTGCTAAAATCGAAGCAGACTTCAACGCTGCACGCCATGAACGCTTGGCTCAAAAAGTACTAGCAAAAGAAGTGGTTACTCTAGTTCACGGTCAAGAAGCCTACGAACAAGCACTTAATATTACCGAGCAACTCTTTGCCGGCAATATCAAAGCGCTATCAGCCAAGGAACTCAAACAAGGTCTTAACCATGTTAAAAACTACACTGTACAAGAAGAAGACAATCTAAACATTGTTGACATCTTAGTAACGGCTGGCATTTCACCATCGAAACGTCAAGCTCGTGAAGACGTTCAAAATGGTGCCATTTACATCAATGGTGAACGTGTTCAAGATGTGACTTATCAACTCTCAGAAGAAGATAAGATTGAATCACAACTCACCGTTGTCCGTCGTGGTAAGAAAAACTACTTTGTCTTGACTTACTAAAAATAAGCTAGGTATCATACCTAGCTTATTTTTTATAGTCTTGCGTTTAATTCTTTTGATAAGTCTTCAAAACCTGGTTTACCAAGAAGGGCAAACATATTTTTCTTATAGGCTTCAACACCTGGTTGGTCAAAAGGATTGACACCATTAAGGTAGCCTGAAATGGCAATCGCCAATTCAAAGAAATAGATCGTATAACCCAAAGTGAACTCATCTTGAGCTGGTAGGGTCAAGTGCATATTAGGCACACCACCATCTGTATGGGCTAACAAAACACCATCTGTAGCTTTTTTATTAACAAAATCCACATCTTTACCTTGCAGATAGCCTAGACCATCCAAGTCCAACTCTTCACTTGGAATCACAATGTTTTTGCGTGGCTTATCGACACGAACAACCGTTTCAAAGAGATTGCGATAACCTTCTTGGATATATTGGCCTAAAGAATGCAAATCTGTTGAGAAATGAGCTGAACTTGGGTAGATCCCTTTTTGATCCTTGCCTTCTGACTCACCTGCCAACTGCTTCCACCATTCAGCAAAATACTGCAATGATGGCTCGTAGTCTGCAAAAATCTCAGTGATATAACCCTTACGATAAAGGGCAGTACGAACTGCTGCATATTGATAGGCTTCATTTTCAGTTAATTGGTCTGAAGCATAAGCCAAACGAGCTGCATTAGCCCCCTCCATCAAGGCAGTAATGTCTGCTCCTGACGCTGCGATTGGTAATAAACCTACCGCTGTCAACACACTAAAGCGTCCGCCAACATTATCTGGCACAACAAAGGTCTGCCAACCATTAGCGTCTGCTTCAACCTTAACTGCACCTTTTGCACGGTCTGTTGTTGCATAAATGCGTTTGTTGGCTTCTTCCTTACCATATTTTTTAACCAACAATTCCTTAAAGACACGAAAGGCAATAGCTGGCTCAGTGGTTGTTCCTGATTTAGAAATCACGTTGATTGAGAAATCCTTATCAGCCACATAATCCACTAAATCTGCTAGATAGTTTGAAGAAATTGAGTTACCTGCATAAAGAATTTGTGGAGCTTGACGCTCTTCTTTACTTTGCAAATTAACAAACGAATGATTTAGAAAATCAATCGCTGCACGAGCACCAAGATAAGAACCACCAATCCCAATCACAACTAGGACATCACTGTTCGCTTGAATTTCCTTAGCCGCTTCTTGAATACGGGCAAATTCTTCCTTATCATAGTTTTCTGGCAAATCCAACCAACCCGTCATTTCAGCACCTGGGCCAGTTCCTTGACGGAGAGCTTGGTCAGCCGCACTAATTTGGGTTTGTAAATAATCCAACTCATGTTGGCTGATAAAATCTAAGGTTTTTGAATAATCAAATGTAATATGTGCCATTAAAAAGCCTCCATAATTTCAAAGTCTTTATTATAATAACGCTTTCTTTCTTTTTTTTCAATGGTTTTTATCACAATTAGCGAAATTTTTAACAAATCGAGTAATTGCGGCAAGAAACTTAGAAAAAATCATCAAATAAGCTAAGTTGATTGTCTTCTGGTAAATTGCCCAAGATGTTCATCTCATCCAATTTTTCTACCAGGGTCGTTGACAGACCTCCTCGTTTGCGTAGCTCCGTCTTAGATAAGAACTCACCTTCTTCCCTAGCCTTAGCAAATTGCTTGGCCACACTCTCACCCAATCCATCCATGGCAATCAGTGGTGGAATCAGAGTATCTCCCTCAATCAAGAACTCGGTTGGGTGGCTACGATAAATATCTAGCTGACCGAATACAAAACCACGTTCTAACATCTCATTCACAATTTCTAAGGTCGTAAAGAGATCCATTTCCACCTTGGTTTCTTGATTGTTTTTGCGTTTCTCGGTAATTTCTACCATCTTAGCCTTAACAGCTGTCAACCCACCACTCATGGTTTTAAGGTCAAAGGCCTTGGCTCTGATTGAGAAATAAGCACAGTAATAATAAATTGGATAATGCACCTTGAAATAGGCAACACGCAAGGCCATCATCACATAGGCAGCCGCATGGGCTTTCGGAAACATGTACTTAATCTTACCACAAGATTCGATATACCAGTCAGGTACTTGATTATCTCGCATGGCTTGAATATAGCCGTTTCTTTCTTCTTCAGAAATTTTCAACCACAGTCCCTTACGCACTCGCTCCATAATGTTAAATGCCATTTTAGGCTCAAGACCGGCGTGCATGAGATAAACCATGATGTCGTCCCGACAACCAATAACCGTCGATAGATTGGCAATGCCACGCTTAATCAAATCTTGGGCATTCCCTAACCAAACATCTGTTCCATGCGACAATCCTGACAGCTGCAACAATTCAGAAAAAGTAGTTGGATGGGTTTCATCAACCATGCCACGCACAAAATTAGTCCCAAACTCAGGAATACCTAGCATCCCTGTTGACGTGCCAATCTGTTCAGAACTTACTCCCATAACATCTGTTCCTGAAAAGAGTTTCATGACATCGGGGTCATCCATTGGAATGTCCATTGGTGAAATACCTGACAAATCCTGCAATTTACGAATCATGGTTGGATCATCATGGCCTAGTACATCTAACTTCAGGACATTTTCATCAATGTCATGGAAGTTAAAATGGGTCGTCTGCCAACTGGCTGACAAATCATCTGCTGGGTATTGAACCGGTGTGAAGTCATACACATCCATATAGTTTGGAATAACAACAATTCCCCCTGGGTGCTGACCTGTCGTTCGTTTGACACCGGTTGTCCCCATGGCCAAACGATCAACTTCGGCATCACGGTAGAATTTCCCATAATCTCGCTCGTATCCCTTGACAAAACCATAAGCCGTGCGGTCAGCAACTGTACCAACTGTCCCTGCACGAAAGGCGTTCTCTGCACCAAAAATATCACGAACATCTAAGTGAGCATTAGGCTGATCCTCACCAGAAAAGTTAAGATCAATATCTGGTACCTTATCCCCATCAAAGCCAAGGAAGGTTTCAAAGGGAATATCTTGACCATCTTTCTTATATAAAATCTCACATTTTAGGCAGTTTTTGTTAGGTAAATCAAAGCCTGAACCATATGAACCGTCTGTGATGAATTCCGACTGCTGACACTGCGGACAAACGTAATGCGGAGGCATAGGATTAACCTCAGTAATACCAATCATGGTTGCCACAAAACTCGACCCAACAGATCCACGACTTCCTACCAAATAACCACGATCATTAGAACGTTGAACCAACATTTGCGAGGCTAGGTAAATTACGGCAAAACCATTTCCCAAAATCGACGTCAATTCTTTTTCAATGCGTAAATCAATAATATCTGGTAAGGGATTACCATAAATTTCAAAGGCTTTTTCATAAGTCATGCGAGCCACTTGCTCTTCAGCATCCTTGATAAACGGCGTATAAAGGTCTTTTTTGACCACTTCAACATCCTCAAACACCTCTAGAATCTTATTGGGAGTCGTCACAACCAAGTCATAAGCCAACTCTTGCCCTAAAAAAGCAAAGTCATCCAGCATTTCATTGGTCGTACGGAAATGTGCTTCCGGAAGTGGAGCGGGTTGGGCATTTTCTCCCCGACCAATCGGACGGTTAATCATGGCACCTTGACCTAAGCTACGAACAATAATCTCACGGTAAATGGCATCTTCTGGCTCAAGATAGTGAACATTTCCTGTCGCCAACACAGGCTTATTCAAACGACGTCCCACTTCAATCAAATCTTTGATAATTTGCTCAATGCCGACTTGATCCTTAATCATCTCACGCGCCACTAAAGGTTGATAAAGGGCTGGTGGCATAACTTCGATAAAATCATAATAGTCAGCCACTTCAAGAGCTGCTTCTAAGCCCTGGGAAAGAAGCGTGTCAAAGACTTCACCATCAGAACAAGCTGTTCCCAAAATCAAGCCCTCACGATACTGATCCAAAACAGTCCGTGGAATCCTTGCCACCCCAGAAAAATATTTCACATTTGATAGAGAAACTAGCTTAAAGAGATTTTTTAATCCCTTTTGATTTTTAACGTAAATCGTGACATGCTTGGTTCTCGCCTTCTTATATGACTCTTCATCAACCAGATCAGTATTTAATTGATGCAGATGCGTTATCCCGTGTTTTTCAATGACATCATTGATAAAAATAAAGAGAAGACGACCTGTCGCTTCCGCATCATAATTGGCCATATGATGATGTTCTAGGCTAACTTGGAAACGCTTAGTCAATGGCCCTAAACCATGACGCTTGAAGTCTGGATACAAGTTTCGAGCAAATTCTAACGTATCAATAACAGGTTGCGAAATTTTCGGTAAACCATGACGCTCATAATTAGCATTCATAAAGCCCACGTCAAAAGTGGCATTATGGGCAACCATAACCGTTCCTTCGCAAAAGGCTTGGAATTCTCTTAATACCTGCTCCAGAGGCTTAGCCCCCTTCAAATGATTATCCGTAATCCCTGTCAAATCCGTTGTAAACTGACTCAAGGGATAACCTGGGTCAATAAACTCATCAAACTGTTCGATGATGTTATTCTTATACATCTTAGAGGCTGCAATTTGAATCAAGTGATTATTGACAGCCGACAAGCCTGTCGTTTCCACGTCAAAAACGACATAAGTTGCTTCTTTTAACTCAATATCCTTCTCGTTATAAGTAATCGGCACACGATCCTCAACGATATTGGCCTCTAAACCAAAGATAACCTTAATCCCAACTTTTTTACCATAATGATAACCATGTGGGAAACTTTGAACATTTCCATGATCCGTAATAGCAATGGCTGGATGACCCCACTTGGCAGCTTGGTCAATCAACTTTTCAACCGTTGGTAAGGCGTCCATGGTTGACATATTGGTATGGGCATGAAACTCCACTCGTTTTTGCCCGTCTGGCATGAGATCTTGACGTTCTTGATGAACAATTTCTTTCATATCTTGAACTGTCATGGTCAATGACTTGGTGAAGGGATTGTGTTCAATATTACCTCGTACTCGAAGCCAGTTTCCCTTGCTAACCATGTCAAATTTTTTGAGTTCTTCCTCATCCTTAGCCCAACGTTGCATGGCAAATGACGATGTATAATCTGTCATCTTGAAATTGATGATATGACGACCTGAACGAGTGGTTTTCTTTTCTACATCAAACACCAAACCCTCAAAAACCACACGGTTTTCTTCAGTTTCAACTTCAATCATCGGTGTTATTTCTGCCTTATCAAAACTGGCTTGACGTTGACTTGTCTGACGCTGAAAATCAAACTTCGTTCCATTTGATTTTTCTTCAACAGGAGGCATACTGGCTTCAAGAGAAGCCCTAATTTGAGCGGCTTCTTGACTAGCCTTCTCCATCACCTCTTGCTTATTCGCTTCAATATCTGCCTTGATGGCTTGCGTCATTTGATTATCTGATACAATGTCAAAGTTAAGTTGACCAAAACCAAAACGCACAAACATCTGACTCAATTTGGGGAGATGGTTTTTCCGAAAATGGTCATTATTGACAAAGTCTGGTCCTAGGATACTAACTTGTTTTCCATCATAGGTCACTGATAACTGAGCAAATGAAGCACGAAAACTATCCTCATTACAAGGCTCTTGCTCAAAAGCCTCTTGATAATAGGCTTGAAGTAGGCCATCAGAAAAAACAGGATTTTGAACAGCTATGGTTAAACTTGCCCTAATATCTGCCTTGTCAAAGGCATCAGATAAAGCAATACGCAACGTTCGATAACTTGCCACAGGTAAAATTTCTGGAAATTTAAGCTCAAATTCCCACCAACGAGATTTGGCATGCACCTTAACCTCGCCAATCTCAGCAGACAAAAAAGGCTGGGAGTTTTTCAACTCCAAGGGCAATTCAATCTGATCCATCAATTGTTGAAACAAGCCTGACATAAACTTCTCCTTGTAGGTAGTAGGTTTATTATACCAAAAAAGACCACCTGCGTCAGAAATCAAAAAGCCTGCTATAAACCGAATACTTGACTTTATCCCATAAGACCCTAAAATAGAGATATGAAATTCTTAATTCCCACTGCTAAAGAAATGAAACTAGGCCAACCAAAAGATAACCAACCCCTTTCGATCAAAAGTCAAGCAATCATTAACCAACTCTTACACTATGACTTAGACGGCTTAGCTAAACTCTACAAGATAAAAACAGAAGCCGCCCTCAAAGAACAAGACAGACTAAGAGCTATTCAAACTGGAGAGGCCTTTTCTTATTCTGCCATTGAGTTATTTAATGGGTTGATGTATCGCCAGATTGACGAGAAAACCTTGATAGATGGAGCTGATTTTATCCAGAAACAGGTTTTTATCACAACTGCTCTTTACGGTATAATCAATGCCACTCATCCTATTCAACCACATCGCTTGGATTTTAACTGTCCCCTTAAAGTTGACAATCAATCACTCAAAACCTACTGGCGACAAGACTATGATCAATTTATTGGTCAAGAACCCATTATCTCACTTTTATCTAGTGAATTTGAAAGCGTCTTTTCTAAAACATTAGCCCAACAACTGATTAAGATTCGTTTCCATGAAGAAAAAAACGGTCAATTAAAAACCCATTCGACAATTTCAAAAAAGGCTCGTGGGCAGTTTCTCAATCAAATTATCCAACAACAAGTACAAGAACTTGAACAGATCAAAAAACTAACCTTTAATCAATTTACTTACCAGCCTCAACTATCTGATCAATCAACTCTCGTTTTTGTTAAAAAAGAGATTAAGCCCTAGCTTAATCTCTTTTCTTTAATCTTTCAAATCAATCCAATAACGTTCGGTGCCTTGTCTAACATCTTCCAAGACACCACCATAGGCCAAGATAGTTCTGCGACTGGCTTCATTAGTTACATCACAAGTCAACAACACTCGATGAATATTTTTAGAAACACATTCTTTAAGTCCCAACCGTAGTTGCTCCTTAGCATAGCCTTGACCCCTTTGGCTTGGTCGGATAGAATAGCCAATATGCCCACCTTGTTCCAATAAGGCATCATTTAATCTCAATCGTAGATGTAAAAAGCCAAGAGCTTGACCTGTCTCGTCAAAAGAAACAAACTGAATAGCAGGTACAAAACCTTCTGCAAGATTCAAGCCTTGTTCAGCAGCCAAATTGGATTGTAACCAATCTGAGTAATCAAAGTCTTCCTGTGGCCAAAAACCGCCATCTGATGCCGACTTCTGTTGAGTAAATTCCGCCATCATTTCTAAAACAGCTTGACAATCCGTTAGAGTTGGTCGTCTTAACTCCATAACAAGCCTCCTTTTTACTCTTTGATAATATCTATAAGTTTCACGTCTAACATCCCTTGTTCGCTTGTCGCCTGATTGATTTGATGACACAGGTAATGACTCAGCAAACTACTCTTAGGAGATACTGGATTCTCTCCTGTCTGAACTGCTTCTAAAAATGCTAAAATGATACTTTCAAAGCCTCGCTTATAAAGAGTCGTTTCCCAAGAACCAAACATATCTTTGACGACTTGATTGCCCTTATAAATCGTCAACTCATCTAAATTTTCCAAATGATAAGTTGCTTCTGCAGTTTGTACTTCCATAACTTCCCTACGGCTACCTGATTGCAAATTCATGCTAGCAACCACCGTTGCCGTCTGTGTTTCTAAAGTCACACTTACTTGACTTAATTGACCTTGATCCAAATGATAGCGATAATAGGCAGATTTTGGGCGATCATCACACAAAAATAAAGCCATATCTAAGGGATGGATAAAAAAATCAAATAACTTAAACTGCTTATCTCCTGGACGATTAAGGTCGTTTTTTTCCACTAAAATCCGCTTTTTCTTCTCTTGCTCTTTCATAGTCAACACCTTAGGAGCAAAACGACGATTAAAGCCTGTCATCAAAAAGGTTTGGTGATCTTTTGCCAAACGATATAAACCAAGTACCTCATCATAAGTTTCGGCGACTGGTTTATCCATATAAACAGGAATCCCCTTTTTCAAAAAAATCTGGGCGATTTCCACATGAGCCTTTGTTGTCGCATGAATAAAGACACCATCTAAATTGGCCGCTGCCAAAGATTCCAAATCCGTATAGATGGTTTGATGCCCAAAGCAGCTAGCCACTTCTGTTAAGACATCTTGATTTCGTGTAAATAAATGCCAGTGAACATCTTTGATTTGTCGCATAAAGGGTAAATATGCCTTTTGTGCGATTGCTCCCAAGCCAACCAGTCCAATTGCCTGCATCATATTCTCCTATTTACCTTGCTGCTTTACCTTATCCAAAAATCTTGCTTTCAAGTCTTGCACGCGTGCCTTTTTATCAGTTTTCACCTTAGAATGTTTCTCGTGAAACTTCTCCACCTGTGCTTGACCCTTATAATCTAATTGATATTTTCCCATTTTGTTCTCCTTTCAAATATACCAACCTGTAAAAATGCCTAAAGGAAGTTGTTAACGCTACTATTCTACCATAAAGAAAGAACATCCGCTTACTCACAACCGTTAAACACCCTTTTAAAATTAGCTGTTGGGGAATCAACATAAATACCCTGTGCTACTCACACAAGGTATCGATTTTATTTTAATTGATAGACTGTAAAATTAGACACCTTAGCCACACTTAGAGCCTTATAATTCGTTTGCAAATCTTTTTTCAAGTCATCAGATAGTTTCATCTGCTTATTAACTACAATATAATTAGCTTGATTTTGCAACAACTCATCTTCTAAGGTTTTGTTATTCATTGGACTTGACGCATAGCCTACTGGCAAAATCAATTGAGAACTTGGCGTCAATTGGCTATCTGCATAAATCTTTGGCTGATTATCCCAAACATAGATTTTCTCATCTTCTGTGACCGTCTTTTTCAAGTATTGAGCCAGGCGAACGCGCTCTGTAAACAATTTTTGCTGATCAAAAGACTGCCAAATTGGATAAGCAATCCCAAAAACAAAGACTAATAAAGGCAGATACAAATGAGATTTCAATAACTTACTAAATAACTGACCATCAACTTGTCCTTCTTTAACACGTCTATGAGATTGTACTTGTTTTACGCTTTCCTGACCTTGATTAAACCAAATCACTGTTAGCAACAAACCATAAATCAAACTATCTAACAAGACATACGGTTCAAAGGTTTGTGAACCTAAAGCATAAGGTAATGATGCCATAAGCATTAAGAAAACAAACCATCGAACTAAGGCTGACGATTTTGTCACCTCTGCATTAGATTGTTTCAAAAGTCCAAGTACACCCAATAACAACCCTCCAAAAAGAGCCATCAATACCTGGGCACCTAAACTTTGCCACAAGTCTGCAGAACCTCGAACTAGAACACTCAGGTTATAAATAATCGCCTGAGAAAAATAAGGACTCAAAATTTGCAAATTGATTAAGAAATAAGCACCACTGTAAAACACTAAAATACTACCAAAAATTAGACAAAGTAGTTGATAAAAACCCTTAGCTTTTTCCTTACGCCTAATATTGACAATAAAAACAAATACTGCTGATAATAGCCAGAAAATCAAGGTTCGTGGCTCAAGTAAGAGACTAATTGCACCGATGAAACCATAAAGAATAAAGGATTCATCAGGAATACGTTGATCAAAGTATTTCGTTAAGAACCAGAGACCAATCAAAACAAAAGGTAAGGCAAACTGTAACGGATACAAGCCACCAAAACCAAGACTAAGATTAAGCAAGTAAAAACTCAAACTAGCCACTAAAGCTAAATCTTGCTTGTGTGTCGAATAAGCAATCAAACGATAAAAGTAAGCTCCTGACACATAAAAGGCGAGTATTTGAAGTAGGGTCAACCAGGCACTTGAACCCAAAACGTAACTAGCTGCCACCAAGGCATAGTACAAGATGCCTCCTGTCGCAAAAATATCACCATAAGGCAACAAGCCCTTGGTCAACATTAAGCCTGTATAAAGGTGCTGAGATTGCGTAAGATTGGCTAAGCTGTTCAAGACTGGTAAGCCAACATTGATTGCCCCTACTAATAAACTAAAGATAAATAAGTAAAAACGGTGTTTACCCAATATAGACACCTTGTAAGGCGATGGTTTACCTATGGTTTTCTCTTCGTTTAACTTCGCAGTTCGACTATAATGTCTAGTCACATCTATCTGAGAAAAATCAGTCACATCTTGACTTCTGTCATTATTTTCCATTCGTCACTCCTTTATTTACGCTTACTTCCAGTATAGCAGATTTCACTGTTTAGTCAATTTTTCAAGAAGTCTCACATAACGAACCAGATCCCTAAAACGATGGTAAACTTGACGATGATAAACCCGTAAAAATTCTCTTTCTTCCAAGGTTAATTCTTGTTTCATACTTATTTATTCGTCATTTGTATGAAAAAAACTGGACAATTGCCCAGTTTAATTAGTCTTGTTCTTCATCTAAAAAGCTATTAAAAACTTCTTCAATCATATTCCATTCAGCTTCTGCATCTTCTGGAATAGGTTGTAAGTCACCTTCTGTACCATCTTCATTTTCAACAAATGAATAGGCTTGAATTTCAACCTGACCTGCATCATCTTCTTCTGCACCAACTGGTACCAAAAGAACATAGTTTTTACCAAATTCTTCTTGACCATCAATCGTCAAAAGAATTTCAAAAAGCGTTTCATTACCAGCTTCATCAACTAAGGTAATCACTTCATGATCATGATTGTGTTCGTGTTGTTCTGTCATCTCTTTTCTCCTTAAAACATACGATCTAAATAATTTTGCAAAATTAACTGGGCAGCTAATTTATCAATAACCTTCTTGCGTTTGTTGCGGCTGATATCGGCTTGTTCAACCAACATGCGTTCAGCTTGAACAGTTGTCAAGCGTTCATCTTGGTAGTCAACCGTCAGCTTAAAACGTTCTTCTACTTGTTGACCATAAGCTAAACTTGCCTCAACTCGAGGACCACTGGTATTGTTCATGTTCTTTGGTAAGCCGACCACAACCTTATCCACTCGATAAGTCTTAATCAACTCTTCCAACCGTTCAAAACCAAATTCTTCCTTATCTTCATTGATAGGGATGATTTCTAAACCTTGTGCTGTAAAGCCAAGTGGATCACTAATGGCTATACCAACCGTTTTAGAACCAACATCTAGTCCCATAATTCTCATAGGTTATCAATTCCATTTCCTTTGAGGTAGTAGCGAACCAACTCTTCCACTAGTTCATCTCGCTCATATTTACGAATCTGATTACGCGCATCATTATAACGAGGAATATAGGCTGGATCCCCACTTAGCACATAACCAACAATCTGATTGATTGGGTTATAGCCTTTTTCATCAAGTGAATGGTAAACTGAAGTTAAAGTTTCGCCAATTTCCTTTTTGTTGCCATCATCTAGCTTAAAGCGAACTGTTTCATCTGTAAATCCCATAAAATCCACCTTCTCTCCTAATAATCTTACGTTTAATTATATCTTATTTTCAACTATTTCACAAGGACAATCACTTATTTTCATGATTTATTCATCAACCTATTCCTTTAGTTGAGTCGCTCCTTGAGCAATTAAACTAATGATATAGTCTTGAGGTTTCAAAACCTTAAAATCAGCAAAGGTTTCTGGTAGTCCTGGTACTTGCAATAATTGATCAAAGTCAACCACCTGCATATCAATAACGACACGCACCACAAAAACATAGTCATCACGCAAATCTAGGTTAGTTGTTACACCCTTTAAGGACTTCAACTTGGAAAAACTACTGTCACTCTCGATTTGGCGAATGATCTCGTCCTTAATGTTAGCAAAGTCCTGCTCAGCCAGAATAGCTTGGGTTTCTTCATCCAAAGGCTCTTCGATCAAGAGATCCAGACTAAGAAACTGCTCACCTTGATAGGTAATCGTTTCTGTCATTGTTTTTACTTGACCATCCAAATCTTCTTGATATTGATAAGTTTCCGTAACAACTTGGTCAACCTTAATCACATCAGCTTGTGAAGAAGTTGAGTCAGGTTTAGTATTAGTCTCCTTCTGTGAACAAGATGTCATAAACAAACTTGTTAACATCAAAAGGGACAGAAAAATTTTTTTCATCTCTACTTCCTTTAGTTTACTTTACAATATAAGAAAAGATGAGACAATCTTGTCCCATCTTTTATGTTTACAGAGCTGCTCGCAAACGAGCCTCTTCATTTTCTACATTACGGATTGAACGTGGCAGGAAAGCACGAATATCGTCTTCCTTATAACCCACTTGTAGTCGTTTTTCATCAATCAAAATCGGACTTTTCAAAATACGCGGATTGGCTTGAATAATATCAATGACCTGACTAACACTCAAATCGTCCAAATTACAATTTAGAGCCTTAGCATAACGATTTTTTGAGGAAACAATACTCTCAACACCGCTCTCTGTTTTCATTAAAATGGTCATAATTTCTTCTTTTGTGAGGGATTCTTTAGCTAAATTCTGCTCTTTATAAGGCAGATGATGGGCATTGAGCCATGTTTTAGCTTTTTTACAACTGGTACAACTTGAAATGGTGTAAATCTTAATCATGTCCAACTCTCACTTTCTATATCAAGGTACGTTATTATTATAACACAATTCTGTCAATCAGAAAGTCGGTCTTGAGGCCTATTTTTATTCTTCAATTTCAATATCTTCTAAATCCAGAACTAATTCGTCCAAGTCAAGTGTATCTTTTGAATCACTAACTTCTTCAGCCGTTTCAGACTTAGTTGATTTTTTCTTAGTCTTTGTAGTAGAGTCGTCATTTTCGGTGGTTACTTCTTCTGCATTCGTTGTCATGCCATAATGTTCACGAACTTTGGCATCAATCTCTTCAAAAATTTCTGGATGGTCCAATAAATACTTCTTGGCATTTTCTGATCCTTGACCGATTTTTTCATCATTATAAGAATACCAAGCACCAGCTTTTTTAATAATCTCTAAATCAGTCGCAATCTTAACCAATTCTCCAGATTTTGAGATACCTTCGCCATACATAATTTCAACCAAGGCTTCTTTAAATGGCGGAGCAATCTTGTTTTTAACGACTTTAATCTTGGTTTCACGTCCAAGAATCACACCTTTTTGCTCACCTGTTCCTTCAACCTTATTAGACGTACCACGCACATCAAGACGAACTGAAGCGTAGAACTTAAGGGCACGGCCACCTGGCGTTGTTTCAGGGCTACCAAACATCACACCGATTTTTTCACGCAATTGGTTGATAAAAATAGCAATCGTTTTCGTTTTATTGATAGACGCTGATAATTTACGCATGGCTTGACTCATCATTCTCGCCTGTAAACCAACGGTACTATCTCCGATTTCACCATCAATCTCAGTTCGTGGGACAAGTGCTGCTACTGAATCGACAACAATCAAATCCACTGCTCCAGACTCAATCAATTTACCTGCAATCTCCAAGCCTTGTTCTCCCGAATCAGGCTGTGATAGCAACAGTTCATCAATATTGACACCCAAGGCTTGTGCATAAGCAGGGTCAAGAGCGTGTTCAGCATCGATAAAGGCTGCAATGCCACCATTTTTTTGAGCTTCTGCTACAGCATGAAGAGCAACCGTCGTCTTACCTGAGCTTTCTGGCCCATAGATTTCAACGATCCGCCCTTTTGGATAACCACCCGCTCCCAAAGCAATATCAAGAGCCAAACTACCTGAACTCATGACTTGAACTTTCTGTTCAGCTCGCTCTCCAAGACGCATGATGGCCCCCTTACCATGATCTTTTTCAATCAATTTCAGAGCGTCATTTAAGGCTTTTTCACGTTCTTCACCAAATTTTTTGGTGATGTCTTCTAATTTTTTCGTTTTTTTCTTCGCCACAATTTTCTCCTTTAGCTTTCTTCTTTTACAATTTTAACAAATTTTATGAGGTTAATAAAGTTCTGCGAACTAGATCAAGGGCATGAAGAACTGCTAACTGACGAATCTCTTCACGATTTCGCTTACCTAGATTTAATTGAATAACCTTAGTATAATCAGCAGTTGCTAAACCAATGAAAACACGTCCAACTGGCTGATTCTCTAAGCTAGCTGGCCCAGCTACCCCTGTTAAAGACAGACCAATATCTGCACCCATTTTCAATCTAACCTGCTCTGCCATTTTTTCAGCGGTGAAGGCACTCACAACTCCATGTTGCTTCAAATCTTCCAATGGAATACCTAACAAACTAGACTTTTGAGCTCTGCTATAAGTTACCAAGCCTCCCTCGAAAACCTGAGATAGCCCTGAACACTCAGCCAGATTAGCTTGCAAAAGCCCAGCTGTTAAACTTTCAGCTGCTGTCACCGTCTTATTTTTCTCTTTCAATAAGCTCACAACCACCTGGGCCAAGGAATTTTCTTCACCATAACCATAAAAGGCTGCTGCAACCTCTTCTTTTGAAAGAATTTCTTTTTCCAGACTCGTTAAGCGTTGATTAGCTTCGTCTTGATTACTGGCCTTGGTCGATAATCTTAAGGTGACTTCACCAAGTTTGGCATAAGGAGCTAGGGTCGGATCGGTTTGGTGTTTAATCAAATCATCTAGTATGGTTACTAGACGGCTCTCACCCATACCAAAGAAACGCATGACTCGAGAATAAAGACGACTACTAGAACGCAAACGAGGCATGACCTCTTGCTTAAACATGGCTTTCAGTTCATTTGGTGGCCCTGGTAAGAGAATATAAGTGACTTTATCCACGGTCAATAAAGAACCTACAGCTAGACCACGGGGATTGGCTAAGGGCTGACTACCTTCCAAAATTAAGGCTTGTCGAGTATTGTTTGGAGTACGAGAATGACTTGGACGCTGAGCAAAAAAATCATCTAACTTAGCCTGAGCTTGCAAATCCACTACCAAATCACGTCGCAAAAATCTTGCCAAAGTTTGTTTGGTCAAATCATCATCAGTTGGGCCTAAACCACCAGATAAAATCACTAAATCACTGCGTTGACGAGCAATATCAAGAACAGCCAATAAACGCTCTGTATTGTCACCAACTGCTGTTTGAAAATAGACGTCAATTCCTAGCTCTGCCAATTTTTCAGCTAAAAATTGTGCGTTGGTATTCACAATCTGACCAGTCAGAATCTCTGTTCCAACCGCAATAATTTCTGCCTTCATCTTGTCACCTCATCTATTTATTCGCTAATTTTACTTGATTATGACAAAAACAAGTGATTTCATGATCATTAACCATACCGACTGCCTGCATAAAAGAGTAAATCGTTGTTGGTCCTAAAAACTTGAATCCTCGCTTTTTTAAGTCTTTTGCCAAAGCTTTTGAAACTTCTGTTTGATTGGCAAGTTGACGATAATCTGTCACTTGATTGTCTTGGCTTTCACCGCCAACAAATTGCCAAAGGTAATCACTAAAAGAGCGTTCTTGCTGCAAGATTAACAGAGCTTTGGCATTGTTGATGGTTGCAGCTAGTTTCATTCGATGACGGATGATGGCTGGGTTGGTCAATAATTCTTCCAAATCAGCCTCAGTCATGGCAGCTACTCTACTAATGTCATAATCATGAAAAGCCTGTCTAAAAGCTGGTCGTTTTTTCAAGACGGTCAACCAAGATAGACCAGATTGATACGATTCTAAACAGAGCATTTCAAACAAGGACTGGTCATCATAAATGGGACGTCCCCATTCTTCGTCATGATAACGACAATAAAGGTCATTATCTACTGGGACCCAAGAGCAACGTTGCATCGCCATCTCCTACTTCATCAACAATTTCAAACTTGACTTAATGTAATTTTCCGTGCTGTCATTGGTATTATCAAAGAAGGCACGGATTTTCTTCAATTCATTTGCCTTATAGCCTAGGGCAAGCAAGGCCTCCATAGCCTCATCAAGAGCAGGATTACCTGCCACCTTAGTTTGTTCTTGAACCTTGGGTTCAACTGGAACAAACTTACCAGCCAAATCTAAAATCATCTGCTGAGCTGTTTTTTTGCCTACCTTTGGAAATTTAGTTAGATAAGTGATATTATTTTCATCAATCGCTCGAACCAAGCCTTCATTGTCATCAACAGCAATAATGGCCAAGGCTGTCATTGGCCCAATACCTGAAACCGAGATTAAATTTAGAAAAATCTCTTTTTCTGCCTCCGTTTTGAAACCATAAAGTAGCTGAGCATCCTCTCTGACAATTTGATGAAGGTAGATTTGCACTTCTTGATTAACTTGATCGGAAAAACTATATGGATTGGCAGCATGAATCATGTAACCCAATCCTCCAGTTTCAACAACAACATATTTGGCTGTAATCTTGGTTAGTATGCCTTTAATGTAATCATACATGATTTACTCCTTGGAATTTTTAATACTTGCCTAATTCACGCAGACTGGTGTGATTTTCTTGAATACGACGGAACATTTTTTCCATATCTGATTTAGAAAAATTAACCAAAACTGGACGACCGTGTGGGCAGTTATACGGGTTCTGACACTGAGATAGCTGAACCAATAAGTCCCTAGCCGAATAATCGTCCAAACGATGATTCGCTTTGATGCTACGTTTACAACTCATCATAATGGCTAATTCTGCGCGATATTTTGTTATGGACACCTCATTGGTCAAAAGCAACATGTCACACATCTCATAGACGCCTGATTCAATTTCTTCTTCCTTAAACCAAATGGGATGCTCACGTAAAATAAAGGTATGATCTCCGTATTGTTCAAGATTGATACCAACTTGATTGAGCAGTGGCATTTTTTCTTGTAGCGTTAGAAAATCTGCCGGCGAAAACTCAAAAAGATAGGGCACTAACAACTGCTGTAAACTACTGTCAACCTGTCCAATATGCTCACGATAATACTCGTATTTGACACGTTCTTGAGCGGCATGTTGATCAATGATGTACAGACCACCTTGACCCTGAGCAAAGAGATAGGTGCCGTGCATTTGACCAAAATAGTCCAATTCAGGAAAACTAGATGTTTCCTCATGCTCTAAACGTTCTACTAAACGATTGAATTGGGATTTATTACTTAAATCTAGGTCTGGATGTTCGTGGTTGTCAGATTGGGCTGTTGTTCGAGTGGCATATTTGATTTGGCTAGCCGTAGTCGTGTCCTTGACAGAGCTATCAAGCTTGTCAACTTCCTGTAAAGGTAGGCTTTCTTCTATTTGATTAGCAGGCTCCATGAAAAAATCTTGACGTTCTTTATCGTAATAGAGTTTACTTGACGGTAAAGATAAACTGGTTTGGACAGGCTTGTCTGCTTTACGAGTACTTGATTTGGCTAAATTCTCCAAAGCGTCAGGAATCAAACTCTGAGCCTTTAAGCTCTCCTCAATAGCCTGAGAAATCAAGGTCATCAATTCTTTCTCTTTGGAAATCCGAACTTCCTGCTTGGTTGGATGAACATTGACATCTGCCAAGTAAGGGTCAATCTTAATATCAATCACCGCTAATGGAAAGCGACCCACCATGAGTTTAGATCCATAACCATCTAAAATCGCCCTGTTGAGCAGAAAGTTTTTGATGTAACGCCCATTCAGTAGAATCGTGATGTAATTGCGATTGGCTCTGGTTAATTCTGGCAGACTGACATAACCAGAAACCTCAAAATCAAGGTCTTTATGACTGATTGCCACCATTTTCTTAGCAGTATTGATACCGTAAATACCGGCAATGGCTTGTCGTAAATCCCCTTTACCAGCTGTACTCAACAATTTTCGACCTTCATTGACAAGTGTAAAAGCAATATCTGGATGAGCTAAACTAAGACGATTGACAATATCAACAATATGGCTCAGCTCACTCTGTAAACTTTTCAAATACTTCAGTCGAGCTGGGGTATTGTAAAATAAATCCTCCACTAAAATCTTGGTTCCCGCTGGTTTAGTGACCTGTTCTTGGCTATCAATCTTCCCACCAATCGCAACCAACTGACTACCAACAAGGGCGTCTGTTTGAGCTGTTTTAATGATCAAACGACTAATAGACGCAATAGAGGGAAGGGCCTCGCCACGAAAACCCAAGGTACGAATACGAAATAAATCGGCTTGACTTTTAATCTTACTGGTGGCATGACGACGCAGACTCAGCAACAAATCTTCTGAACTCATACCCTCACCATCATCTGTGACTTGAATCTTCTTCAGACCTGATTCTTCTAGCTCAATCGTAATCTGCTGACTGCCTGCATCAATGGCATTTTCCACTAATTCCTTAACCACACTGGCTGGTCGCTCAACCACTTCACCAGCAGCAATCTGATTGGCCAAAACCTCCGGTAATTCAATAATTTTTGTCATGCTCGCCTCCCTATAATTACAACTATTATAGCATAAAATCACTTGCTCCTTAGGCAAAAAAATCAAGCGGCTATTCACCACTTGACACTAAACTAATTTTCTAAGTTCGTAAAGAATGTTCATTGCTTCCATAGGGGTAAGCGTCATGACATCAATCTCTTGTAGTTGCTTGATGACTTCTTGCTCATGTGGAGCAATATCAAATAAAGACAACTGATCTGAAGTGGTGTCTTTAATGACTAGCTGACTAGCTGACTCACTGGTTTTTAATTGGGCTGAATTCGCCTCCAAATCTGTTAAGATATGATTAGCTCGTTGCAGGAGCGTTTTTGGCAAGCCTGCAATCTTGGCCACATGGATTCCATAAGACTGGTCTGCCGGGCCTGGACTAATCTTATGTAAAAAGGTCACTTCACCATTTTTTTCTAGGGTAGCCACATGAACATTGACCAATTCTTCAAGTTGATCTGCCAGGGCCGTTAATTCATGATAATGGGTAGCAAACATAGTCTTAGCCCCAATATTCTCATGAAGGTGTTCGATAATTGCTTGAGCTAAAGCCATACCGTCATAAGTAGCTGTCCCACGACCCAATTCATCAAATAAAATCAAGGACTGGGAGCTAGCTTGTTCTAGAGCTTGATTGGCCTCCATCATCTCAACCATAAAGGTTGATTGCCCAGAAATCAAATCATCTGCCGCTCCAATTCTGGTAAAAATAGCGTCAAAAACAGGAAGATTGGCAGCCTCTGCCGATACATAAGAACCAATTTGAGCCATGATAGCCGTCAGGGCTAACTGACGCATATAGGTTGATTTACCACTCATGTTTGGTCCAGTTATCAACTGAATACTGGTCTTTGTGTCAAATTGAATACTGTTGGGGATATATTCTTGCACCCCCATTACTCTTTCTACCACAGCATGACGACCATTGACAATATCAATCACTTGATCTTGATTAAACTGGGGACGAACATAGTGGTACTTCTCTGCGACCACAGCTAAACTTTGTAAGACATCAACTGTTGCCAATTGTTTAGCCAAATCCTGCAAACGCTGGATATATTTTTCAACCTCTTTACGAATACTTAAAAACATATCATATTCCAAAGAAGCTGATTTTTCACGCGCCTCTAGCATATCGCCTTCAATCTTAGCCAACTCAGCCGTTCCAAAACGTTCTGAATTTTTAAGGGTCGCCTTACGGAAGAAATAATCTGGCACAGCAGCCAAATGAGAGTTGGTAACATGGATATAGTAGCCATCCTTACGATTGTAATCAATCTTCAAGCTACTAATCCCCGTTGCCTGTCGTTCTTTTAACTCAATCTCAGCAATCCAACTCGACCCCTCACGCATAACACGACGATAATTATCAAGTTGCTCATCAAAGCCTGTTTTAATGATATTCCCCTCACTAACCATAGCAGGAGCATCATCAGCAATAGCCGACTCAATCAAGTCTGCCAGCTCTGGCAGAGTGTCTATCTGATTGATTAAGGGAGCCAAGACAGGGCTATCAAAACTTGCCAAAATTCCCTTGATTAAAGGCACTTGACGTAGGGTCTGACCTAGTTGTAGTAGGTCTTTAGGATTAACCTTACCAAAAGAAACCTTACTAGCTAACCGCTCAATGTCATAAATCCCCTTAAAACTCTCGGTCAAATCATGTCGCTCTAAAAACTGTTCTAGAAAAACTTGAATAATCGCCTGTCGTTCTTCAATCGCTTGAACTTGAATTAAGGGATGATTGATCCAAGTCCGCAAAAGACGCATGCCCATAGCTGTCTTGGTTTCATCCAAAAGCCAAAACAGACTACCATGTTTCTTACCTGTTCTAGCATTGTGAACCAAATCCAAACTAGCCTTGGTTGCATAAGTCATCTGAAGAAAATCCTTGATGTCATAATGAACAACTGGTTGCAAATGACTAAGGGTACGACGTTGCGTTTTTTGGACATAGTTGAGCAATTTACTTGCTACTAAAAATTCAATCTGTGGTAGTTTGGCATCAAGCAGTTGAACGTCATCGCTCACTTCTTTTTCAAAAGAAAGGAGCAAATTCATCTGCTTGGTTAAAATGGTTTCTTCTTCCTCTGTCAAATCAAAACCAACAACCACTTCACGAGCTTGTAAATTCAAGATTTCACTACGAATGGCAGAGAAATCTGGTAGGCTAGTAACCGCAAACTCTCCCGTTGACAAATCCATATAAGCTAAGCCAAATTCATTGTCTAGCTGATCAATGGTCACTAAAAAATTATTGCCATTATCACTAGTTGTTGCTGTTCCTGGTGTAATCACCTGAACAACCGCCCGCTTAACCACACCAACTGCTTGCTTAGGATCTTCCATTTGCTCAGCAATCGCTACCTTATGCCCTAAACTAATCAAGGTATCAATATATTGCTGAGCAGAATGATGAGGCACTCCAGCCATAGGAATGGGATTTTCAGCATTAGGGTGACGACTAGTTAGATTGATTTCCAAAAGTTGTGCCGCTTGAACTGCATCCTCATAAAATAATTCATAAAAATCTCCCATACGGAAGAACAAAAAAGCATCAGGATGTTCAGCCTTCATCGCCACATATTGCTGCATACCTGGTGAAAGTTTTTCTTTAGCCATGGTCACTCCTTTAATGTTGCAAAAAGAGCAAAACCAAGCTTGCCCTAACTCTACATTTTCATTTCATCTATTACCCTTAATTATACCTTATTTTCAAGAAAATAGGTATATTAGGCTATGCTCACTTCTATTTACTTAAAAATATGATAAAATAAGGTTATCTTATCGATTATTAAGGAGAATAACATGAGCAATAAACAATTTGTCGCTGCTGAAATTGCCAAGATCATCACCGACTTAGATGAAGCTAGTATTGCAAATTTACTAGAACAACCCAAACATGCTGATATGGGAGATTTAGCTTTTCCAACCTTTACCCTAGCTAAAACACTTCGCAAAGCCCCACAAGCCATTGCTAGTGAGTTGGTCGAGCAACTCGATCAAACTGCCTTTGAAAAAGTTGAAGCCGTAGGGCCTTATCTTAACTTCTTCTTTGACAAAGCTGGTGTATCTAGTCAAGTGCTTAAAGAAGTCCTAGACGCTGGTGAAAATTACGGTCAGCAAAATATCGGACAAGGACAAAAAATTGCCATTGACATGTCTAGTCCTAACATCGCCAAACCTTTCTCAATTGGCCATCTACGTTCTACCGTTATTGGAGAAAGCCTATCTAACATTTTCCAAAAAATCGGCTACCAAACGGTCAAAATCAACCACCTTGGTGATTGGGGCAAGCAATTTGGGCTCTTGATTGTCGCCTACAAACTCTGGGGCGACCAAGAAGCTGTCAAAGCCAATCCTATCAGTGAATTACTCAAACTATATGTTCGTATCAACGAAGCGGTCACTGAGCATCCTGAATATGACGAACAAGCTAGAGATTGGTTCTTAAAACTAGAACATGGCGATCCAGAAGCAACTGCCCTTTGGCAATGGTTCCGTGATGAGAGCTTGGTTGAATTCAACCGTATCTATAAAGAACTTGATGTGACTTTTGACAGTTATAACGGTGAAGCTTTCTATAATGACAAGATGGACGAAGTCGTAGAAATTCTGTCCCAAAAAGGACTATTACAAGAATCAAAAGGTGCTCAAGTTGTCAATCTTGAAAAATATGGCATTGAACACCCAGCCTTGATTAAAAAATCAGATGGTGCGACCCTTTACATTACTCGTGACCTTGCTGCTGCTCTTTATCGCAAACGTCAATACGACTTTGCTAAAGCAGTCTATGTCGTTGGACAAGAGCAATCTGCCCACTTCAAACAACTACAAGCCGTCCTAGCTGAGATGGGCTATGATTGGAGTAAAGACATCGTCCACGTTGCCATGGGACTTGTCACTAAAAACGGTCAAAAACTCTCTACTCGTAAGGGAAATGTCATCCTATTAGAACCAACCATCCAAGAAGCTGTAAACCGTGCCTTGACACAAATTGACAACAAAAATCCAAACCTTGCCAATAAAGAGGCGGTTGCCCATGCAGTAGGTGTGGGTGCCATCAAGTTCTATGACCTCAAATCAGACCGTCTAAATGGCTATGATTTTGACCTTGACACCATGGTATCTTTTGAAGGAGAAACTGGGCCATATATTCAATATGCTCACGCTCGTATCCAATCTATCCTGCGTAAAGCTGATTTCACTTTTGAACCATCAGCTCGCTATTCGCTTTCTGATACGGAAAGCTGGGAGATTATCAAGTTACTTCAAGATTTCCCACGCATTATTGCACGCGCTGCCAACCATTATGAACCTTCAATCATCGCTAAATTTGCGATTAACCTTGCTCAAAGCTTTAATCGTTACTATGCTCATGTTCGTATCTTAGAAGACAATGATCAACGCGATAGCCGCTTGGCTCTGGCAGCTGCAACAGCAGTTGTACTAAAAGAAGCCCTAGCCTTACTAGGCGTTGAAGCACCTAATGAAATGTAAAAAATAGTGGAAGATAATCTTCCACTATTTTTTAATATCTAAATCCTTACCATAATTCTTCCGACGAATATTAAAATCCGAACTAACAACCTCATCAACATTTAAAACAGATACAAAGGCATCTGGATCAATATCAGCCACTATATGTTTGACATCTAATACCTCACTAGGATTTAAGACCACATAAAGCACCTTTTGCGACTGACCTGAAAAAGCACCTTGACCATTAAGATAAGTCACACCACGATTGATTTCTTGTAAAATGGTCTTAGCAATCTTTTCTGATTGTGAACTAATGATAATCATTCCCCTAATCATATAACCACCATTTTGCACCACTGTCAAAATTTGTGTAAACACAAAACTGGCAATCAAGGTGTACATCATTTGACGAATATCAATATAGGTCAGAGAACCTAACAACACTAAAATATCAATCAGAAGTAAGGTCTGACCAATTTGACGACCGGTCTTTGCTTCAATCACTCGACCAATAATATCTGTCCCCCCAGTTGTTGCCCCAAAGCGAAAGACAATACCTGCCCCAACTCCTGCAAAAATCCCTGCCAACAAGGCAACAATCAAAATATCCCCTTGCAAATCAATCGTCACAGGAATTTTCTGCCAAATCCAGATAAAGACAGACAACATGACCGTACCATAAATAGTCAAAATCAAGGAACGTTTACCAAAAGCCCTAGCTCCCAGAATAAACAAGGGCAGGTTAATCAAGAAGGTACTATAAGCTGGATTGATCTTAAATAAAGCATCTAAAATAAGAGTAATACCTGCTACACCACCCTCAGCCAAGTGATTGGCCATGTTAAACTTAACAAAGCCAAAAGCATAGATAGCAACACCCAAGGTAATAAAAATAAAATTTTTGATTTTAAGTTGTGATTCGTAATGACTCATAGAAGCTCCTCTTAACTTTCGTCATCAACAAAACGACCAATAATACGAACATCCTCTGACACTGACACAAAGGCATTTGGATCTGTTTTTCTAATCCAATACTTAAATTCCGTAAACTCTGAACGAGTAATAACCGTCATTAAAACGGATTTCTGTTCACGATTGTAAGTCCCTTCAGCGTTATTGATACACGTCACTCCTCGGTGTAATTTCTTATGCACCATAGCAATCACCTTATCCGCATGACTGGTAATAATCAAAGCTTGCATTTTCTTTTGCTTGGTAAAAACAGCATCTGTCACTCGACTTGAAACAAATATAGATAGCATCGAATAAAGAATATGTTGCCAACCAAATAACACACCTGCAACGGTCAAGATAATCACATTGATTAGCAGGGTAATACTACCAACCTCATGCCCTGTTTTTTTCCGTACATATAGACTAATAATATCTATTCCACCACCAGACACCTGATTACGCAAATTATAACCAACGCCTAAACCTACAAACAGGCCACCAAATATTGCATTGATGATCGGGTCTTGGGTAATGGATACCACTGGCATCAATTCAATAAAAATAGAACTAATACTAACTGCAATGATGGTAAAAATAGTAAACTTATGGCCAATATGACGCCAAGCAAGGAGAAACAAAGGAATGTTCATCATATAATAAATCAAAGCAAGCGATAAACTAAATCCAAACAAACGCTCACTCAAGGTTGAAAGAATCTGCGATAACCCTGTTAAGCCACCAGCATAAATATTACCTGGTTGAAAGAAAAAATTAACTGCAATACTAGATAAAAGGGCATAAAAGAGAGAAGCTGAAATTTTTTCAGCATACTTCTCTCTTGAAATACTATTCAATACCCTTAAAAATCCATGCCGTTTAGCCCAGCGTTTGATAACAAACCTGATTTTTTTCCGAAAAGTTGTTTTTTTAATCATGGTTTTCTACTTGAAGTGCTAAATCAGCTAATTGAGCAGGAGCAACCTGACTAGGTGCTTGTGTCATTGGATCACTTGCCTTGTTATTCTTTGGAAATGCAATGACTTCACGAATATTTTGCTCACCAGCTAAAAGCATCACAAAACGATCCAGTCCAATAGCCAATCCGCCATGTGGTGGGAAACCATAGTCCATCGCTTCTAACAAGAAACCAAACTGCTCATACATCGCTTCCTTAGAAAAGCCTAGTGCTTTAAACATACGCTCTTGCATCGCTTTTTGGTTAATCCGCAAGCTACCCCCACCAAGTTCATAGCCATTCAAAACAATATCATAAGCAATCGCACGAACCTTAGACAAATCACCTTCTAACTCATGACTACTTTCTTCAGTTGGTAAGGTAAATGGGTGATGGGCACTCATATAGCGACCCTCTTCCTCTGACCACTCAAACATCGGCCAGTCAACAACCCAAAGGAAATTGAAGAGTGATTCATCAATCAAGCCCAGTTCTTTGGCAATGCGTGTGCGTAAACCACCCAAGGTCACATTTGCCACATCTAAACTATCAGCAACAAATAAAACCAAGTCATTGGCTGACAAACCAAGGGCTGTCACCAACTCTTGCTCAATACCTGTTAAAAACTTAGCAATAGGCCCTGTCAACTCTGTTTCAGACATTTTCAACCAAGCTAATCCTTTAGCCCCTAATTGCTTAGCCTGCTCCGTTAATTTGTCAATATCCTTGCGTGAATAAGCATCCGCATGATTTTTAACCACAATCGCCTTAACAGCTTCAGCTTCAGCAAACACCTTAAAGTCTGCTTTTTTAGCTACTTCTGTCACATCTTGCAACAGCATCTCAAAACGCGTATCAGGCTTATCAGAACCATACACATTCATGGCATGGTCATAGGCCATTCGTGGAAATGGTAAGGTCACATCAATTCCCTTAGTTTCTTTCATGACTTTGGCAATCATGCCCTCAACCAAATCTTGAATCTCAACTTCTGATAAGAAAGATGTTTCCAAATCGACTTGAGTAAATTCAGGCTGACGATCCCCACGCAAATCTTCATCACGGAAACATTTGACAATTTGATAATAACGATCAAATCCTGCATTCATCAACAACTGTTTTGTAATCTGTGGACTTTGTGGTAAAGCATAGAAATGCCCTTGATTAACACGACTAGGCACCAAATAATCCCTAGCTCCTTCTGGCGTTGATTTCGTCAAAATTGGTGTTTCTACATCAATAAAGTCCAAATCATCTAAATAGCGACGAATACTTTGTGTCACCTTGGCACGCAATTTCAAGTTACCCAGCATTTCTGGACGACGCAAGTCCAAATAGCGATAACGTAGGCGAGTATCATCACTAACTTCCACACCATCTTTAATCTCAAACGGTGTTGTTTGAGCCGTATTCAAAATAGTTAACTGACTAACTTGCAACTCAACTTGACCAGTTGGCAAATCAGTATTAGCTTGCTCACGAGCCACAACTTGACCAGTCACCTCAATCACATATTCACTACGCAACTGCTCTGCTAAAAGCAAAAATTCTGCCGAAATTGTTTCCGGGTTAATAACTAACTGCATTAGACCTTCACGATCACGCAAATCAATAAAAATCAAACCCCCAAGGTTACGACGACGAGCAACCCAACCTTTGAGCGTCACCACCTGTCCAATATGTTCTTTACGAATTAAACCAGCATACATCGAGCGTTTCATAGCTTTATCTCCATTTCAAGTGTTTGTTTCTATTTTACCACAAAGACAAGAAAACTCCCACCTGTTTTAGTGGAAGTTTCTTTCATTTTCAAGGACTAATCCCTTGATTTCTACTTTAATTTTTCAATTACTTGAGCAAAATTCGTCATCAACTCATCTAAAGCTACAACCACCTCTGCTCTAGTTTGATTATCTTTAAGAGTGGCTTGATTTGTTTCAACCTCATTTTCTCCTAAGGTCAAAATATATTTCGCATTAAAGCTATCTGCTGACTTAAATTGAGCTTTCAGCTTACGATCAAGATAATCACGCTCGGCTGAAAAACCTTGATAACGTATAGCTTGTACTAGTTCCAAGGCTTTTCCATTTACTTCATTTCCTAAAACAACGAGATAAAAGTCTAAACTATCTTCTACAGGCAACTCAATCCCTAATTTATCCAAAACGAGCAACAAACGCTCAACCCCTAAACCAAAGCCAAAACCAGCTGTTTCTGGGCCTCCAAAATAGTCCACAAGCTTGTCATAACGACCACCAGCACAAATTGTCAGCTCATTACCATCTACCTCTGTAATAAATTCAAAAATCGTGTGATTATAGTAGTCCAGACCTCTCACCATCCGATTATCAATCTCATAAGGCAGACCCAAACTATCCAACATTTGACGAACCGTTTCAAAATAGTTTGCACTCTCTTCATCCAAGTAATCTAAAATTGATGGTGCATTTGCTACGATGATCTTATCTTCTTTTTCTTTACTATCAAGAACACGTAAAGGGTTTTCTTCCAAACGACGTTGACTATCCTTAGACAAACTCTCTTTATAAGGCAAAAGATAGTCAATCAAAGCCTGACGGTAAGCCTGACGGCTCTCAGATGAACCCAAGGTGTTCAGATGTAACTTAACTTGTTTATTCCCTAAACTCTCAAATAAATGCCAAGCCATCGCAATCGTTTCAACATCCGTTGCAGGATTAGACGACCCAAAACACTCTACACCAATCTGATGAAATTCCCTTAAACGCCCTGCTTGTGGCCGCTCATAACGAAACATCGAACCCATGTAAAATAATTTAACTGGCTTTTGCACCTCAGGAGCAAACAATTTATTCTCCACATAAGAGCGAACAACTGGAGCCGTCCCTTCTGGACGCAAGGTAATATGACGCTCTCCTTTATCATAAAAATCATACATTTCCTTAGTGACAATATCACTTGTATCACCTACAGAACGACTAATTACTTCATAATGTTCAAACATAGGCGTACGAATTTCACCATAATGATACTGGGCAAATAGTTCACGAGCCTTATTTTCCACATAATTCCATTTAGCTGCCTCTTTAGGCAAAATATCCTGAGTCCCTTTTGGTTTTTGTAATTTCATCTCACTATCTTTCTAAATAATTAACCTAACGTCATCATCATTTTATCATAATAAACAACATCTGAAAATAAAAAAAGATGGTTAATACCATCATTCAATTATAATAATCGGGAAGACAGGATTCGAACCTGCGACCCCTTGGTCCCAAACCAAGTACTCTACCAAGCTGAGCTACTTCCCGATAACTATGCACCCTAGAGGAGTCGAACCTCTAACCGCCTGATTCGTAGTCAGGTACTCTATCCAGTTGAGCTAAGGGTGCTGCTATGCCGAGGACCGGAATCGAACCGGTACGAAGGTTACCCTTCGCAGGATTTTAAGTCCTGTGCGTCTGCCAGTTCCGCCACCCCGGCCCCTCAAGCGAACGACGGGATTCGAACCCGCGACCCCCACCTTGGCAAGGTGGTGTTCTACCACTGAACTACGTTCGCAACTACTATGCCGGCTACATGACTTGAACACGCGACCCTCTGATTACAAATCAGATGCTCTACCAACTGAGCTAAGCCGGCCTATTATTATACTATATGCGGGTTAAGGGACTTGAACCCCCACGCCTCG